>CAXMRQ010000154.1:0-11986 GCA_964196115.1 uncultured Gammaproteobacteria bacterium | reverse complement strand
AACACCAGCAGGTAAGGTATGAATTCAATTCCCCAGACACGTGGCACGGTTTTACTGCCGCTATTCAAGCTACGTCTCTGTCGAGTTCAACGTGTCGATAACAATCGCTCAGATGATCGTTCACCAGGCCCGCCGCCTGCATAAATGCGTAGCAAATCGTGCTGCCGACGAAGGTGAAACCGCGTTTTTTCAGGTCTTTCGACATCGCGTCGGAAACGGCGGTATTGGCTGGAATTTGATCCATCGATTGCCGCTGATTTTGCAATGGTTGACCGTCAACATAGTTCCAGAAGTAATCATTCAGCGTTTCACCGTGGTCCAGCATAACGAGATAGGCGCGTGCATTTTTAACAAAGCCATTCACTTTTAGCTTGTTTCTGACTATGCCAGGATCTAACAGCAAGCTGGCGATCTTCTCTTCGTCGTAGTGGGCAATTTTTTGCGCATCGAACTGATCAAACAGGCGCCGGTAGTTTTCGCGCTTGCGTAAAATGGTAATCCAGCTGAGTCCAGCCTGCGCGCCTTCCAGACATAAAAATTCGAATAAGTCATGATCATCATGAACCGGCACACCCCACTCATGGTCGTGGTAGTGCTGGTAGAGCTCATCGTCGCCACACCACCAGCAGCGCTGTTTATTATCATTTATATCCATCGACATTTAACTCTGTATAAAATCGATCCGGTATCACCACTAGTTTACCGACGTATTTTTTCTGCATGAATTCCTGTTGTGCACGATGAATATCGCTTAGCTTATAAGTCGCATCTAGATTGGCGCTTAATCTGCCGTCGATGATATAACCGAGTAAATCTTTAAATGCGCCGCGACTACCTTGCGAAGACCCGTGGATTTGCAAATGTTTCAGATACACAGTACGCAAATCGAGCTCGACTACGGGTCCTGCAAACGCACCCGCTGTGGTATATCGTCCTTCGGGTCGTAGTAAATTAATCAGATCATTAAACATCGCCCCGGCAACTACATCGGCAACCACATCGACTGACTGACCATTCATGCCATGCTTAACCTGCTCTACCAATTTACCCTGTCCACGAACAAATACTTTCTCCGCACCTAATGCCTTAATTCGGTCCTGCTTGCCTTCGCTGGTAATCGCGTATGGAATTGCACCCCTGATACGGCATAACTGAATTAAGGCGCCGCCGACACCGCCCGAAGCCCCGCTTATTAATACATTTTCGGAAGCCTTAACACTGGCGCGATTGAGCATATGCTCGGCGGTCATATAAGCACAGCAGAAGGTCGCAAGCTCGGCGTCACTCATAGTGGTAGTCACCACATGCGCATGATCGGCAGGTACCGCACAATACTCTGCATAGCCGCCATCACGACCGTGGCCGATATAATCGATATCGGCGAGGCTATCGCCGTCGGTGTTATAAATGCTGAAGTCGACCATCACTCGCTCACCAATACGCGACTCTGCAATATTTTTGCCCACCGCTGCAATGCGACCGGCGATGTCGGCCCCCTGTATACGCGGAAATGTGAGTGTATCGCCTTCTCGACGCCAGGACGAAATCGCATCAGGATCATCGTCTTTGCCATAAGCGCCTTCACGCACCCAGATATCAGTATTATTCATGCCACAGGCGTGGACTTCGACCAGTACTTCATCGTCGGCCACCATCGGCACTGGATAATTTTCAACAGTTTCGAGTTTATCGAGACCACCGTGGCCTTTCAGTAAAACTGCCTGCATGGTGTCTGGGACTCTCATTGTTGAATCCCCTCCAGTTCCGCGACACGAGGACCATAGTGCAAAATACTCGATTCGAGGTTGCCATGCAGATCGGGTGTGGTGGAAAAACCGAGTATCGCCTGTATTCGGGTTTGATCGCCCTGCACTTCGGTAACATGGTGCATCGAGTAGTGGCCGCGGAACAAACTGAACGTGCCCGCTTCGAGTTTAATTTGCCTGGCTCGGCTTAAATCGCCATCCAGTACCTTGCGAACCTCTTCGAAGTTTTCGTTTTCATCGGAGCGTAATTCCGGCACATACTCGAATACGCCGCCAGTTTCGGGGGCTTGCAACAGGAGCGTCGTCACCATGCGCCCACTGTCGAAATGCCATTGCTGGCAACCGCCGTTATTCATCATCGAAATATTCAAAGACTGGTATTTATCCTGGTTCCTGTAAACAGGCTGTTGCAGCACCACGGATAGGAAGTCGGCTATAATCGGGGAATAATAAAGCCTGGAGAGCAAATGATTTTCGGGAATTAAATCGGTCGCCACCTGCGACAGATTGCGCTTACCCTTGCGCTTCAACGGATGATCTTCGGCTATTTCGCTACCCTTGCCCAGATCATAATTAAAAAAGTAAGGCGACACTTTGGTCGGCCCCGCATAGGCCAACTGTTGAAGTGTTTTAGCCTCGACTGCCATTTGTTTAATGACAGTCTCGCGAACAAATCCTGCTAACGAGCAGGAACCATTTTTGTTTAGCGATGCCCGTATGGATTCGATCAATTGACATCCATCCTGCGACGACAGATTGTCTAGCGGATAACGATCCAGGTCGATCAAATCGTATATCGCTGCCTGATCCATGGTCTATGCCGACTGAGACAACGGGCGTAATGATTTGACAAACCCAGTGATACGCCGGCAGGCTTGTTTTAGCTCATCTTCGCCAATCGTGTAGGAAATACGTACGAAGCCCTGTGCGCTCGCACCGAAGGCGGTCGCATCCAGCACCGATACGCCGGTCTGCTGATAAAGCCGCTGCACGAACTCGGCTGTCTCTAAACCGGTACCGCGCACATCGACCATTAAAAACATACCGGCATCGGGTTTCAGGGTGGTCAGCTCTGGAATGGATTTCAGTTCGGACAACAGCAAATCGCGCCGACGCCGGTAGATTTCACGCATTTCTGCCACTTCATTAGCGCAGTGATTGAGCGCATACACGCTAGCCTGTTGAATAAAGCCAGGCAAACCGTAAAGCATACACAGAGCCAGCTTGTTAATATTTTCGATTAACGCTTCGGGGGCGACCATCCAACCCGAACGCCAGCCGGTCATCGCGTAGGATTTCGACATGCTGCCAATTGAAATGCTGCGCTCCGCCATACCGGGTAGGCTGGCGATGTGGTGAAATTCCGACTCGAACACGATATCAGCATAAACTTCGTCGGCCACTACCCAAAGGTCATACTCGATCGCCAGCTCGGCTATTGCCTGTAATTCCGCTAGTTTCAGGGTAATGCCGGTGGGATTACTCGGCGATGCATAGAAAATCGCCTGTGTTTTCGGGGTAATGGCAGCACGCAGTCGCTCAGCGTCGAGTTGAAAATCAATTTCGGCATCGAGTACCACGGGCACCAGAGTTGCGCCGGATGCCTGTATGGTGGCTTCGTAGGTCACATACATCGGCTGCAAAACTATAATTTCGTCGTCGGCCTCACTGATACACAGCGAAGTCGCAAATAGCGCGTTTTGAGCGCCGGAAGTAACTGCCACATTGTTGGCGCTAACCCGTTGACCGCTGGCCGCCTGGTGTTTTTGCGCGATACACTGGCGAAACTCATCGATACCGACTACGCCGGTGTAATGCGTATCGCCTTCACGCAAGGCACAAACGGCCGCCTCGACAATCGGTTCGGGTGTAGAAAAGTCTGGATCCCCAACACTTAATACGATCACGTCCTCGCCGGCTTTTTTGGCCTGCATAGCCACAAAATGCGAGTCCCAGACGTCGGCAGCGCTGCCTTTGACTCTGTCTGTGAGTGACGAAAATTTCATCTGCGTGTCCAGTAACTAGCGGCTCGAATGGCGCTGACGTTATCACTAGTGAGATCACTATTCAATCTCAAATTTGGCAAATAACAAAGACCCGAATAACACAATTTCTGGCAAGATTTTATTTTACTTAGGAGTCTGTCGGACTTATGTACCAACAGTAGGCGCTTTAGGCGATCGTAGCGATATGTACAGGATGTAGGGTAGTAGAACACCAACAGTAGGCGCTTTTAGGCGCCAACAGTAGGTGCTCTTAGGCAATGCAGGACGTAATTGTCGAGGGAAAGCCATTTTGAGTCAGATTTTTCTATCGATTTATGCGAATAGTCATTCATATTTACCGGTTTTTGCTCCTGCAAAACCGGCATACAGTATTCCTATACATAAACGAAATGGATAGGAGAATCTGGCCAAAATGACTTTTCCGCAGTAGATTTATCCTAGGCCCGACAGACTCCTGGGCCAGGGTATACGGGTTTGAAGCAGGTCAGACTATTGAGTCGCCATAATCTGACTATCTATTTATCGCCACCGTATAACATCGCGCGTTCGTCAGCCCCCAATTCGGTAACTTTACGCAATTCGGCATAGTCGATATGACAAATGCAATTACGACCGGAATGCTTTGCCTCGTAGAGAAACTTGTCCGCTGAATCAACGAATGAATCGATATCGATAATGCTGGTCTTCATGTAAACGCTGGCGCCCATGCTGGCGGTAACCTTAAATTCGCCTTTATCGTGCACAATAGGTGAGGATGCAATTGTTTCGCGAATTCGATCAGCCACCTTCACAGCCTGATTAAGATGCGTCTCAGGGAAGATCATCGCAAATTCCTCGCCACCGTAACGACACACGCAATCCGTTGTACGCACTTCATTTTTGATAATTTCCGCGACATGTTTGAGTGCCAGGTTACCGAACTCGTGGCCATGGGCGTCATCGATGTTTTTAAAATGATCGAGATCGATCATTACCAGGGTTGTCGGAATCCCACTTCGTTTCGACCGATCCATTTCCGCCTGTAGCACTATTTTGAAGTGGCGGGAATTATATAAGCCTGTGAGCGCATCAGTAGAAACCAACTCTGCCAGTTCACTAATTTGCAAACGCAAGTATCCGATTTCTTCAAGCCAGCAGCATTCCGGCTCATCTACCGGACATTTTAAAGATTGTTTGTCGAATTCATCCATACATCAAGCCAGGTATTGTCTTACGGAATTAAAATAGTCTTCAAAGTATAGCAGTAACTTTTCCGCAGTCCGGCTATTCTAAAATGGGGAAAATACACATATTAAGCGGGCCTCGATTTATTCGCCCGACTCAATCATCAGGTTTAATTCATCGATACGTTTTCTCGCTTCGACGCTGGCGCCAGGACCCGCGACTACGACTATGTCTCGCGGTCTTAATTGCGTCCCTTTCGAAGAATATACATTTATTCTGGCAATCGGCTCTCGATTTTCCCTGTCCATGAAAATGACCGGTTCTGCATTTTCACCAAAAATCCATTTATCACCCCATTGGGTCAACGCAATCAACAGTGGCATTAATTCTTTTCCCTTAGCAGTCAGCACATATTCGTGCCTTTTAGCACCTTGTTTTATCGGCACACGATCCAGTATCTCGTTATGACACAGTTTTTTCAGGCGTGCAGTTAAGATATTTCGTGCAATTCCGAGTTGCCGCTGAAAATCCTCGAAACGGCGTGTTCCAAAATAAGCCTCACGAATGATCAATATTGCCCAACCTTCGCCAATTATCTCCAGCACATGGCCAATTGATCGATTTAAAGGGTCGTATTTTTCGGGTTTCAACATTGATTCAACTCTAGTAACCATTGGTCTGCGCCACTATTATCGCCGCGATAGTTTTTCTTTGAAACTTTTATCTTAATTTATCACCAGGAGTCTGTCGAACTTAGATAATCGTAGCGATATGTACAGGATGTACGGTAGTAGAACAATGCAGGACGCAATTGTCGAGGAAAAGCAATTTTGAGTCAGATTTTTCTATCCATTGAGGTGAATAGTCATTCATATTCAACGAAATGGATAGGAAAATCTGGCCAAAATGGCTTTTCCGCAGTACGACTGCACGGATGCAGGGGGTAGAGTACCAACAGTAGGCGCTTTAGGCGACGCAGGAGCAGTTACCGAGATTTATTCTAAGTCCGACAGACTCCTAGGGTCAACCACCAACAGAGCGGCGAATTTAATTACTTTCTAGTTGACCGGTATTTGAACCCTCAAACTGTGGTAAACCATCACTAATCTTATAATATTCACCCGCCTCACTCACATATACATGACAAATTGTTTTCAGTCCATGGCCTGCGTCTAGCGTGCCAGCCGAAATAGCCATTTTATTATTCTGTTGCTTCGCATTCCAGAACAGACTCGAACCGCATTCGTTACAAAATCCACGATAAGTATCTGGAGATTGATCATGATACCACTTCAGGCTTTGCTGACTTGTCAACAGTATGTCTTGCTTATCGACCGAGGTATAAGCTGCGACATGTCCATGCGTACGACGGCAATTTTCGCAGTGGCAGTTGATAATATTTCGCCTCGGACCGCTAATTTTATAGCGCACCTGCCCGCACAGGCATCCGCCGTTAAGTGCAGGTAGTTCGGCTACAGGCACAGTCATTTTGATTAACCTCAAAAAATACGAATGGCAAATAGTAATGTAACAGGCCAGGAAGTAGAATCCTATTGACTTAAAGGCACCCTCTTAAAGCAGAAAGCCTTTATAAGCATCGGCAAGTAAAAAAATTATATTAACTTATCCTGTTCAAATTTCATCAGCGCTGAAAGACATTGAGGTATAGATAAGCATGTGGCATATAGCCTTGCACCTGGTTGTTCCCTTGTTAGTAGCAATCGGCTTCTTCCGGGAAAATAAATGGAAAGTATTCGGTATTTTGACTTTAACTATGCTGGTTGATCTGGATCATTTGCTAGCCAACCCGATTTATGATCCAGGTCGATGTAGTATCGGATTCCACCCGCTGCATGGTTATATTCCAATCGGTTTTTACGGCTTGATGTTATTATTTAAGAAAAGCAGAATTCTCGGCCTTGGCTTAATGATTCACATGTTGCTCGATGTTTCAGACTGTATTGTTATGGGCTTATATCCCTGACCGATGACTTTCTGACTGGCATAATTTCCTGAAACGAATGTATCGCTAAAAAATGCATAACGTCCATTGCCGGTGCCTTCGAATCCGGCTGATGTATGGCTAGCACCTGTTCAATACCAAAATCCAGTGCCGACTGTAATGCCTTTAAATTGTCGTCGATTAGAAGCGTCTTTTTATTATCGAATGGATAGCGTTTATGTACTTCGAACCAGCAGTCGGGGTTTTCTTTGGGTAGAGAAAATTCGTGCACGGTAACCAAGCGATCAATTTTCTTGTCGATGCCGGTTTTTTCCATTTTTAGTTTCAGGCTATCGTGATGGGCATTGGTAACCATGACCACCTCTTTGCCAGCCTGCTGCAGGGCATCGAGAAATTCTTCACAATGGGGTCGAATGGCAACTTTATGCGCAATTTCCTGCTTTAATTCGACAACATCGACGCCCAGTATCTCACTCCAGTAATCAGTTGAATACCACTCCAATGTTCCCACAATGGACCGGGTTTGGTGATTGATACTCTGCTTAGCCTGTGCAGGGTCTAGCAGGTTTATTTCGGCGTAGCGCAACGGCAGATATTCCTGCCAGAAGTAATTATCAAAATGAAGATCTAACAGAGTGCCATCCATATCGAGCAGGACGGTATCAATCTGGCCCCAGTTAATTATCAAACTGCGGTTTCCAGGTTAAACGTAATTTGATACCCCCGAAATTCCATGATTTTGTGGGACTCGATATTTAGCTAAACAGAAGACAGGTAGACTGTATATGGCCGGGTTTTTACAAATCACGAGCCACACGAATACCAACATTATATTGTCCGCGATCGCTCGGAAATTTTTCCCGATTTTCCGAACGCATCGAACTAGCCGGGCTCCGATAAGCGCCACCTCTGACAATTCGAACTTTACAGTCTCCACCTTCCCAAACCGACCCGTCGGCGGGCGCACCATCGTAATTACGGTGATAACAGTCATGAACCCATTCGAATAAATTACCTGCGGTATCGTACAAACCAAACAGATTGGGCTTGTAAGTACCAATCTTGGCCGGTTTGCCAGTATTATAATCGCTGTCACAATTGAAACAGTGCGCATTGCTGGAACCCGCCTTGGTACCCCACCAAAATGATGACCTGGAACCGGCGCGAGCCACATATTCCCACGCTGATTCCGACAACAGACGATATTGTTTACCGGTTTGTTTACTCAACCACTGTGTGTAGGCAAGCGCATCGTCCCAGGAAACATTAATTACCGGATGAGTTTTGCGATCCCAACCCGTACTACCAGGGAGTTTTCGCTTTGTTGCTTTTGCAAACTGGTCATATTCGGCAAATGTGATTTCGTAAACCGATACCATAAATGATTTAATAGAAACGGTATGCCGGGGCACCTCATCCGCCGAAATAATACCGGAGGGACCGCCCATACGGAATTCGCCACCCGGTACTCGAATCATCGTTGGCCCACTACCACCTGAACTCAATTTATCCTTGAACGGATCAGGTTTATCGACGAAATTTGGTTCGGGCTCAGGCTTTGCCTCAGGTTCAGGCATTACTTCAGGTTCAGGCTGCGGTTCAGGCTGCGGCTCAGGCTGCGGTTCTACTACAGGCTTGGTATCAGGGTCAGGTTCGACCGGATTCGAAATCTGATCTTCGACCAGGTCTTTAACCTTCTCGCCAGCCTGTTTAACACTATCACCCACCTGTTCAACCAGACCTTGTTGCCATGCAAAGTAACCACCGGCACCGAGAAGAATAATTATTGCTATCCAGATCAAACCCTTATAAGAACGAGGCTCTTTAGGTTCTTTAGGCTCTTCTGCAACCGGCACGTCAGCTACCCGGGTGACTGGAAGCTCCGGTTCCGGGGCAGATATTTCGATCTCTTCCTGCTTCGTACGTTCCTTTACGTCTACCACTATCAGGGTAGTATTATCCTGATTAATTTTATTGGCATCTTCGACAGCCTTAAGTAACGCGTAGACACACTCCTTTGCGGTCGCCGACCAGGATGAGTATTGAATAATAGCACCGTTACCGAGCGTATCCAGTCCGTCGCTTGCAATCAGGATGCGGTCTCCTGGTTTTACCTTCACGGGCGGCTCTGAAACATCAATACTGCTGATTTCTTCGCCGGTCATAGCGCTCATCAGCATGTTCCTCGACATGCCCGCCTGCTCTTCGATTTCCATGCCCTGCTCTTTCATCATATCGAGGTATGCGCCATAACTATGGTCAGCATTATGCTTGGTGATTTCTCTATCCCGGATAACGTATAAATGGCTATCCCCAACGCTTACCCAGTACAATTTATCGTCCTGCAAGTAAGCTGAAACCATGGTGCAGCCCATACCCCGAAGAGCGGGTGTTTCTTTAACAGAGGCGTTTATCTGATCATTGGATCGATTCAAACTTTCGGTTAAAGATTCGGAAATATTTTCCGTAGGGAAATTTGACTGGAAGGTTTTATTAAATGTCGCAATCACCATATTGCTGGCTACGTTGCCCGCGGCATGCCCTCCCATACCATCGGCCATGACAACCAGCGCGCAGGATTCACCATCTTTGGTATCACCCAGCTGGCTAACCATATAAGCGTCTTCCTGATAGTCCCTCGCACCATCAATCTGATCACTTGCTATTTCGAATTCAACACTCATTTATATAGTAAGGTTCCTGAATTTCACGTTACGACAATTAAAGTATAGTTAAACTAAATTTAGTTTACTCAGCACTGCCGATAAAAATACTTTTCTTTTTCTAAATTGAGACATGTATTCCGCGTTCATCTGAAATAAACGGCCGGTAGTCTGTATCCTTTAACAATTGTAATGGCAAATAGAGGTTATTTTCTATTTTCTGCCAACGCATCCAGATCCACTGCTCGCATTTGTCTGGTTCGTAGTTTTTAATTTTCTCGCAATTCGTGCATTCTGCCTCAAAATAAAGGGATATAGAATGTTTTTGATCCGAAAAATTATTATTAGTCAGGCCGACTAATTTGAGTGCAGCCAAACTGAGTCCGGTTTCTTCCGCCACTTCGCGCCGCACTGTCTGTTCGGGAGATTCCCCCAACTCTATCCAGCCCCCGGGTAGCTGCCATACAAAATCGCCATTCGCTAAAACTCGCTTACCGAACAAAACCTTTTTCCGATGGGTCACAATTACGCCTACGCCCAGGCGCGGGTAACTGTATAATTGATGGTTATTATTCATCAGTTTTGGGCAGGCAGGAAATCTCGGCATGGCATCTTAATGGAAAACGAAACACAAATCAGATTGATCGCATTTGCCTCTGTGTCCATCGCCAACGAGTGGCGAAGCCCCGAACAGTCGATAATTCGAAATTATGCGTGCCACAAATTTTGAACAACCTAAATCTTGTCGCTAATAACTAATTCCACCACCTCGCCAAAATCCGAGGGCACGGGGTTTGATAATTGTTCGAAATCTCCTTTTTGTTTTGCTGGATTTCCAGATAACGATACCCTTGCTCCGACGAGTATTCGATTAGCGTTTGAAATTGTTCTGCCTTGAATCATAGCGTGGCTGTCATTCAGGGTGATTTCGAGCGGTAACTCATCGACTCTTATTTGCAAAACTGCGAGAGGGGGGGCCGGGGCTGTCCGCTGCTCGCGCAAAAATGAAGACGATGGACTCCTGGGGCAATTCATTCACCAGGCCAGGCGCTAGCGATACTTTTAGTTTTATTCCTATGCCAGGCGTTCTTTTTTCATCCGACGAGCCGATGCCTTCTTCGCTTGGGGTATTCTGTGATGGGTAATATTGTTGACTAGCAGAGCTTATTTTGGGCAATGGTTCCCAATTGCCGCTATATCCTAAAGATTTGGCTTTTTCAAATACCTCATTAGCTTCGTTCAAACGATTTAGGTGATAGTAGGACTTCGAGAGCAACAACCACCCATCGACATCATCGGGGTCAATCTCTAGTCGCTGTTTTAATCCGATCAAAAGCACTTCGACTGACCCAAGTTGGGTGGTTGGTTTACTAACCTTTGGGAATGAGGCAATAGATTGCAAATTCTGAGTCGCAAAGCCGCTATCCCCTGCTGCGGGATTTTGTGATTGAGTCAAAACATGATATGCCCCGAAAGCGGCGATCATCAACACGATAAAAACCGCAAATTTCGTTTTTAAAGAAGAGAGGATAGCCAAGTTACAAGCTCCTGTTAGCAAAGAGGCTGGTTAAGGTACCTCGCAGAGATTATAAAGAGGCCTGGAGATACAGCCGTGTTAAATAGTGACAATTAATAACAAAGTGCGGTTAACCAATTAAACCTAAAAGCAATAAAAATACTGTCTTAGACAGTGAACAAATCACTATGTGAATTATTACGGTATGAATCTCTTTTTGCTGCTATAGGATTAGAGTCCTGATAAACAAAAACGAATATTCGACAGTTAGGAAAGAACCCTCTGTAATTCAATAGCTAGGGAGTAATTTAATAACTAAGATTACGGTGTTGACTATGCTAAGACAAGGGTTATCTCGAACACTGATAGGCTATTTATTTGCAGCCATGCTGGCTGTATTTGTCGCTGGCTGTGGAGGAGGCTCAGAGGGAAGTGGATCCGTAACAACCATAGGATTCGATGTTGAAGACGTTATCGCCAGAACGGGACCTATTGTTGCCGTCCGAGTCGGAGAGACCGCCACCCTTGACGGCAGCAAATCGATTACAACACTGGCGGGACCCTTGAGCTTTAGCTGGTCGTTCTCCTCTAAACCCGACGCCAGTAATACTACATTGCTAAACGCCGCAACGGCGAATCCCAGTTTCGTCGCCGATACCAGGGGAGCCTACATGGTGCAACTGGTGGTCAGTGCCGCAGGTGTTTCTAGCCAGCGCGCAATTCAACTTGTCATTGCCACCATTGTCCCCGAACGTTTAACCGGCCCTTTTGATCATCAAGGCTTGTCGTCAAATTGCGTACAGTGTCATAACGGTGAGCTTGATCTTGTTTCGAGGCCTGGTAAGGTTCTGGGGAAATCGCTGGATCACCTCGCTACCAGTAATATGTGCGAGACCTGTCATACACCC
>CAXMRQ010000153.1:0-21055 GCA_964196115.1 uncultured Gammaproteobacteria bacterium | reverse complement strand
CTTCCCCATCAGCAGGCGTAGCTGGTCGCCGTGGCGTCCGGTGGTTGCCATTTCGACCACCGAGGGCTGGATCGGCAAACGCTCGTCCACCGATGGTAGTTCTCCGGATTTTACGCGCTCGATAAAAACCGGCGTTTCCACTGGAGAAACAGCTAGAGTTATCGACGGCAGAATCGCCAGTGCCAGCAGCCCCGATAGGCTATGCATCGAAATCAGTTGCCTCATGCTATGAGTTCCGATCCAGTCGGCAAATCATAAGCCCTGATCAGGTGTCCGCTCCCTGCGTCGAGCAATGGAACAGGGATATCTTCGCGTGGTGCAAACGGATCGGGCCAGTGTGCCGGGATCGAGGCCTGTCCTTCCATCAACGCTTCAAAATTCAGCGGATGCTCAGGGTCCGCGTATGGCACGGCTGATACCAGCGCTTTGGTATAGGGGTGTAGAGGATTATGGAACAGATCTTCGCGCCGGGCGACTTCGACAAGTTCTCCGGCACACATCACTGCAATCCTGTCAGCGATATAATCAACCACCGCCAGATTGTGCGATATAAACAGATAGGTAAGCCCCAGGTCTTTTTGTAAATCTTTGAGCAGGTTGAGTATTTGTGCCTGTACCGAAACGTCGAGCGCCGATACTGGCTCGTCACAGATAACCAACTGCGGTTTTAAAGCCAGTGACCGTGCGATACCGATACGCTGACGTTGACCTCCGGAAAAACTGTGTGGGTAACGATTTAACCAGCGTGGATTCAGCCCGACCAGGTTCATCAACTCCTGTACAAAATTGGATCGATATTTTGCATCACCAACTCCATGTATAATCAGGGGTTCGCTGAGTAAATCGTGTACCGTCATTCGTGGATTGAGTGAACTGAACGGATCCTGGAAAATATACTGAATTTTCTGTCGTAAAGGGATCATTGACTGATCACTAAGGCTTAGTAAATCGGTATTGCTCCCAGCATCGTTGAAAATAATCTCACCATCATCAGGATCGATACTGCGCATGATGATTTTCGACAGCGTAGTTTTTCCACACCCGGATTCGCCTACAAGCCCCAGGCATTCACCGCGTCTGATCTCAAACGAGACATTGTTTACAGCCCGAATGGGCTGCAGGGCAGTGGAGGATTTGAGCAGACTTTTTTGTGACCAGCTCAAATAACTTTTGGATATATTGCTCACCGATAGAATTGCGCTGTCATTATCGACTGCTTGCTCAGCTTCGGTTCTTCGCAGTAAATCGCCTGCCTGGTGCTTTATTTCCCTGAGGGGGACCAGGCGCTCGCCCTCTTTCATGTTGAAGTGAGGAATCGCTTTAATAAGCGCCTTTAAATAGGGGTGCCCGGGATTGGTGAAAATATCGCGGGTGCTGCCGCTCTCCATGACGCGACCATGATAGGCAACTACAACCTCGTCTGCCATATTTGCCACCACGCCCAAGTCGTGGGTAATCATTAGCACAGCCATTCCAATCTCCTGTTGCAAATCCTTGATTAGCTTCAGGATCTGGGCCTGAATCGTTACATCCAGCGCAGTGCTGGGTTCGTCTGCGATTAATAACGAGGGTCGACACACCAGCGCCATTGAAATCATCGCTCTCTGGCGCAACCCACCTGAAAGCTCGAACGGATAACTGTCAAATGAGCGTACCGGATGTGGAAATCCAACCCGTTTTAGCATATCGATAGATAGGGCCTTTGCATCCCTCTGCGAAGTGTCCTGATGCAGCAGAAGCGTTTCACTAATTTGGTCGCCGATGGTGTGAAGCGGTGACAGGGAGGTCATCGGTTCCTGAAAAATAATTGAAATACTACCACCACGAATTTGTTGCATTTCACGGCTTTCCGGATTCAACTCTGCTATGTTGATTACATTACCGCTATTTGCCGGATCAGCGAAAAGAATATCGCCGGCAGTGACTTCTGCGACACGCGGTAACAGACCCATGATGGCCTGGGCAGTGACGGATTTACCTGACCCCGATTCACCTACTATGGCGACGGTCGAGCCAGCTGATATCTTAAATGATACATCCTTGACGGCTTCGATAGCGCCGGACTGGGTTCGAAACGTGACTCCGAGATTACGCACATCCAGCAGGACACTCATTTTGACTTCTTGTACATATCGCCCTCAGACTCGCAGGGAATGACGGACAGGCAAGACGCGACGACAATTTCATCATCGAGTTGGCAGAGCGGATCCGCATGACAGCTGTAGAACCTGACAACTAACTTCATTTGCAGATAAAGCGAAATTTTCACCTCTACTCCTTTTTTGCCATTGGCATTTCTTTAACTTTGCCCGCCTCGGCAAGAAACATGCGGTCAAATTGTGCAGGATCGCTGATCTCGCTATCAACCCAGACTAAACCATTCTCCTTCATTGAATTCTTTATCGACTCAAATACCTTTGACTGTGATGCGGAATCAAAAACACCGGTCGCTTCATTAACGATAAACAGCCTGGGGTTTTTTACCAGATTTCGGGCAATGGCCAATTTTTGTCGCTGTGTAACCGACAAACGACGCCCGGAAATACCGACTTCAAAGGCAAGCCCGGTTTCAAGGATAGGAAGTCTGAGATCGAGTTCGTCGATGATAGAAGCGAACAGTTGCTGAATTTTTTTAGCAGCGTCTGACCGGCTGGTATTTATTTTCCCAAATAGTACATTGTCCAGAACACTGCTTGAAGGATTGTAGGTATTTCGGTCGAAGAAAGAAATTTTATCGAGCATATTCGCTGGCAAGTCCTGTTCAAAGGTTTTGCGGGCCGCAAGTAGCCGATTTTCCAGCTTGTCGTTGATCAAACCGAGGCGGTGTTTTGCACGAGTGAGCCTGAACGGAAGTTGCAGTAACTGCACGCGCTGCTGTTCGCTGAGGGCTGACACCCCGTCGTTGGCAGATGCATTAAGAATAATCTGAAAATCGGGTAAATCATCCGCACTAATGAAACTGAAACGCTCAAAATATTCGTGCCCAGGTGGTAAATCCTGAAATAACTCCACCATTAATGAGGCAATTTCTCGTCCCATTTCGACAAACTCGGAGTATAAGCCAATTTTGTTTAAAACCGCCAGAACATGTTCATTGTGTCCCAGTGTTTCTAAATCAAACGTGTCGTCAGTAGGAGTTCCGAACAGGATGTTTTCGGCAATCGACCCATTGTTGTTGTAACGGTCGCGATCCCAAGATTCTACGAGTCCCTCATACTCGCTGGATTTGATGTGTTCCTGTATCAGACCCCGAGCCAGTAAAATATTGCTTGCCAGTCTCGGATGTGCTTCAGGGTCGATGGTGCTTCGCATACCGATGGAAAGAATTTCATCTTCGAGATCGACATCTCTTAGTGCCTGCATTGCACGTTGCAACAGACTGTCCGAGTTGCCACCGGAGAGGACTTGCTGATCGAGCCAGTCCGCATTAATGTCGTGTGGGCTATTACCCGACATCTCTGATTCGTGGTGTTTGCGCAGCGTATCTTCGGAAGGGTCGGATTCGCCTTGCGGGTGGTGCTTCAAACCATAAAACAAATTGTCGCGAATCGATCCTGACCGTATGTAGGCATCCTGATCGACGTATCCGAGCTGGCGACCGGTAATATATTCGGGCAGAGTGCTCATGTCGATGTCGTCTACGCTCATCGACCCGGTAGTGGGTGCGACCTGTCGGGCAATTAATTTCGCGACGGCGGATTTAGGTCCTCCGGGACTACCGGTAATCGCGACATGTTCTCGCATGCCAAACGTAAATCCGGCATTTTCCAGTATTTTAGTACCAGCGTCTTCCTCGAGTGTCAGATTGGAGCCGATAATCTGTCCGCTCAAAGGCGTACCACTTTCCAGGCTTGACACCATAACCTCTTCGGAAAACATGTTGGGTGGATCAAACCGTTCCATCAGTTGCTGATATTTTATTCTTGCATCTTCCATACGCTGGTAGAAGTTGAGTAATTCTTTCCACGGTGGGGCCAGGTCTTTGTAGGCCGCCAGCACAGCTACCAGAGCACCCAGTGATAAATCTCCTTTAATGACCAGATAGCCGCCAATCGAATAAAAAAAGAATGGTGTTACCTGGGCGAGAAAGTTATTGAGAAACTTGATGAAGAATTTCTTTCGAAAGACCTGATAGCGTATATCGAAAATGTTGCCCAGTCGTTCAGAAAAGTCCGCCAGTTCATACTGACCTGTATCATGGGCGTGTATTTCTGCGGATCCGGCCACCATTTCGCTGACGCGCTCCGACAGTTTTCGTACCTGTTGCACCCGTTGTTTGTTCAGCAAGTTGACCCGGCGCTGTAATTTTGGGATACCCCAGCCCTGTATAGGATAAAATACAATGGCCGAGATACCGAGTATCGGGTCCTGTACGAACATGAAGATTAATGCAGTAATCAACATTCCTCCCTGAAAGGCGGGCAGTGATATAGCCTCGCCGGCGAATCCGCCCAGCGGCTCTGTCTCCGAAGACACCATGGAAACAATTTCACCTTCGGAAATATTCCGAAAATGCAGCAATGGAAAACGCATCACACGATTGATTAAAATGTAGCGCAAACGGCGTAACATACGTTCTCCGACGATACCCCGGTAAACGTTTATAAAATATTTGAAACCACCGTTAACCAACACCAGGCACAAAAACGCAAAACACAGCGCAAGTAAATAGTTTATTTGTTGCAGATCGTAGCCCAGAACAGTTTTGGGGAAGTCAGCAAAGCCACCACCAATGGCTTCATTAATGATGGTTTTTGGTAGGTCGAGAGAGAAGTAGTAGAACGGGTACGAAGCCACAATCATCAGCAAAAGCACGACCTGCTGCTTCTTACTATGCCGTAATATGAATCCAAATATACTTTTGTCCACGCTCTGTCCCCGGCTGTTAAGACACTTATATTATTTGGCAGGTATTCGCAGTCTGCCAGTGAAAGAAACACCCTCAAAAATTATTGGCATGAATTCCTTTTTCTGCCAACAGTGTATCAAGATCTCGCATTTATCACATTGTAAGAGGGCGGTTTAAAGTAGTCGATAATATTGAGCAGAATTAATTTTCATGGTAGCAGTGAAATATCGGGCTGTAAAAGAGCAGGTTGGCCTGTAACAGATATGAAGAACTGACGGCAGGTTGCCGGGCGCAGTTTATGCACTTCCTTCCCTGTCATATCCCAACCGGTGGCCATCGCGGTTACAGCGCGGATGACACCCCGGTGTGTCACCGCAGCGGCCGCATAGTGCTGACCTCCCACCATTGCTAGCCAGGGCATGATTCGATTCTGAACCATACGCGGACTTTCACCATCGGGAGCGCAGAAATCCAGACCGCGGGATTCATTTTGTTTCATCATTTCGCCATGCATGTTGCGCAGATTGTCCAGGCTTTCGCCTTCCCAGCTACCCCAGCTCATTTCAATCAGGCGCTGCTCGATTTTGGCATCAATACCCAGAATAGATGCGGTTTGGCGTGTTCGCAGTAACGGGCTAGAAAACCATTGCGCCTCGCGAATTTCATCTGCCAGAATCCATGACTCTACGCTTGACCGGCCTAAATCACTGATTGGAATATCGCTACGACCCTGTATGCGTCGCTGAGCGTTCCATACGGTTGGTGCATGGCGAATGAGAGTCAGGACTGGCATGGCCCCACCTCTAGCAGAATTCGATTGAGGGCGGAAGCGCCAACATTAATACCATGATATTGCAAGGTATGCTGCTGTGCTGCCGACGCCATAGTCCTCCTGGTTTCCGTTTCATCGAGTAATTTTGCGATGGCCGTAGCCAAAGCTTCGGGGTTTTCTGGCTCTACCAGTAAGCCGCAGTCCGGTGCATTGACGACGCCCGAGACGCCACGGGAATTTCCTGCAATAACGACAAGACCTGACGCCTGTGCTTCGATAAATGCCATACCGAAGGCTTCATTCACTGCAGGCCATACATAAAGATCGCAGGCGGCGTAAATTTCCAGCAGGACTTCGTCGTCTAGTGAGCCAATCCAGTGAACCCGATCATCAACCTTTGCCAATGCCAGCTGCACCTGTTCGTGCGCCGACCCATCGCCGACGACGAGCAGTCGCCATGAGCGATCCAGCAAACTAGATAAAGCCAGTCCCAGTTGCTCATAAGAGCGTAGTTTGTCACCCGGGCGCATCATGGCTACGCAAACCAGCCAGGGCAGGCCAGGATCGATATTGTGCTGTTCGGCTGTTATTCGGCGGTAGTGCTTCTTTTTTTGCGCCGCATCCGCATAGGGTTGAGTGTCAATAAAAGGTGGAATAAAGGTAGTTTTGACGCCAGCTTTCAATAAAGACGAAATACAGGCATCATCGACGGTATTGAAACTTACTACAGCGGATGCCATCTCAAGCGCGTGTTTACTGGCCTTTAGACCCAAATCCCAGGGGCCGCCAGATTGTTTGGGCGCGTAGGACGCCTCAGCGATAATATAGGGTATCTTCAGGGCTTCGCAAACCAGCGGTCCGATCCAGTCGGGCGCCTTGTGATACAGATGGTAAGTGAACCAGATATGCGGCCTGTTAAGCTTGCCATTGCGGTAGGCATTCAGTAGAGCCGAAGCCTGTTTTTCACCTTCGAGTTTGAGTGCGATTTGCGTCGCCGTATTTCCAGTCCCGTCGTATGACCGGTGTTCGCTGGCGAGATCGACACGGTGACCACCCTCGACAAAGGCGCGCATCAAAAGCTGTGCTATACGGCGGTCACCGGACGGATTTGGGTGTTCGGGGGATTTCATCGGAGCGTAAAATGCAATCTGCATCATTCGCGTTCCCGGCGTTTCAAATCGCTTAATCAAATCGTTGATGCCGCTATCAAGCATAAATGAACTTCTCACCCGCTGTTCTCCCGCGTTGCCGAGTGACTGGCGAAGAACAGGGTCTTCGATTACTTTACTTATCGCCAGGCAAAGTGCTGCGGAATCGTCGGGCGGCACCAGAATACCGGTGTCTCCATCAATGATTAGTTCAGGAATGGCTGAGACATTGGTAGCGACACAAGCCAGTTGCTGACTTTGTGCTTCCATCAGTACATTGGGTAATCCGTCCCTGTCTCCATCGTCAGCAATGCGTGAATTAAGAACAAAAACATGTGCTTCGCGGTAAGCCTTTATTACCTGATCCTGTGGCTGGCCACCACGCCAGTCGATTTTAGACGCTATACCCAGGGTCCGGGATAGCGTCATTAGGCTGTTGATCAACCCCCCACCGCCAATATGAACAAAGCGCCAGTGCAAATTTTGCGGTAGTTGTGCGAGTGCCCGCAGTAAACCACTGTAGCCTTTTTTCTCGACAGCGCGACCAACGGACAGAATCGTCACAGAATGCTGCGCTGATGATCCATCAGGGTGCTGGCTTCGTTCCTCGCGTGCAGCGAAGCGGTCGAAATCAAGACCATGATAAACCAGTGAAACGATATTTTGTGATGGTGCCAGCCCGGCGAGGTGTGTCGCGTTGGTGGCAGTGCAGGTAACCAACCATTGGCAGTCTGCCAGCTTTTCGCGCAGTTCCCACTGCGGTGAAGTGTAAATGTCTTTGGCGTGAGCCGAGCAACTCCAGGGCAATTCCAGCATGATGGCGGCGTAGCGTGCTACCGATGCGGGCGTATGCAAAAAATGTGCGTGTAGTTGTTTAATTTCGCTGGGCAATTCTGTAGCTAGAACACAGGCCTGACCAAATCGGCGCAACCGATTTCGGCTAAAATCCCGCTGCAGATCGCGTCGCCAGAGTTTGACGGCTCTGTCATAATCCGGCAACCGACGAGCCGCCCACCAAGCCCTGGCGACCCTGGTCGGCTCGTCATGCAGGTATTCTGGCAGGTAGTTTACAGTAGCGCTAATTTCCTCATGAATGGGGTGTAGATGCTTATCGGTGGGATGCCGCAGGGAGATGATCTGGATTTCGAGTCCGCGCTGCTCCAGTGCCAGGATTTCCTGTGCGATAAATGTCTCAGATAGACGCGGATATCCCTTTAGAACAAATGCGACAGTAGCCATACAACCTCGCTACAATTACCTAAGTCCGACAGACTCCCAGGATTCAGATTTTCTATTTTGATCAATTTGCATCCCGGATTGATTCGACCAGACTTGATTGCAGTTGGTTTTGTATAATTAGCGACCAGGCAGAATTTTTTGCTGGATGGTCGCAAAATACTCGCTTCGATTCTGCCTTGCCTGAGCTTCAAAGTGGTTGTAGAAATACTCGCTTTTGAAAAACCTCGGCCGAGAAAATAGTTTATCCTGGAATGCGTTCTGCCTTTTATAAAATACATCATCTGGCAGGTTTTCCATTTCAAGTCGCAAATTATCACTATCCTGAATAAATTCCGGCCAGGGCCGCCCAAAACTAGATAAATCGATATCCAACACATAATTAGTGTCGGCATTTTCGAATTCGGATCCATCATGCAGGGTTGCCATGATGTGCTGGTATACCTCAGTCCGCAGCCTGTCGTCGAAAATTCCTTTGCTTATTGCCATGAACTGATCGGCACTGAGCTGCTCATTATTGATTGCGCCGGGCTGATAGACTACATCGTGGAACCAGATTGCGAGTTCGACTGCCTCGGGGTTTTGCAGTTCAGCTCTAATTTTATCGAACAACGACAAACAATGCGCTATATGAGAAAGGGTATGATAATAACGCTGTGCTTCGCTATACGAATCGATTAAATTCTGATGAATAACTGTACTTTCATCGGCAGCGGACTCAATCAGACAACGGCGCCAAAGTAATCGAAATCTGTCGCAATCGAGAACTTCGCTCGCGAAATCATCATGTACCCCACTCATGTTGCTGAGCGTTGCTGTTCAAGCTGCTGTTGCAGAGACTCGACCTGATGATGTGATTTTGCCAGTTTGTCGCTGAGTTGGCGCATTACATCCAGCGCGAGCTCTGAATTTTCACAAAGTAGTTTAAAAAACATTTCAGCACTAATTTTCATTAATTTGACCTTACCGCTGGCTTTCAAAGTAGCGCTACGAGGCGCATTACTCAAGACGGCCATTTCGCCAATCAACTGATTTTCATGTAATGTTAACGTAACCAATGTACCAGTGTCGGTTTCTGAAATCACGTCTATCACACCTTCGACAATCACATAGGCGCAGTCAGCCGGATCGCCGGCATGGAACACGATATCACCTGGTTCATACATCACCATTTCACTGGTGAAGGCCAGTAATTTCAATTTTGATGCATTCAACTTCGCAAACATCGGTATCTTGCGAAGCAGGTCTGTTTCTTGCACTAGATCCAACGGTATTGTCCCCCGGCACCCGTGTCTGTCAAGATTCGCACGTGATCGGTTTTAATTCAAGCTGTTATGACTCAAACACTGACTGAACTTGCATATTTAGTGAAACAAAATGGCTTCAGCTATAATGCCTGTATGAATCAGAATTCCCTTCATCTTGTCACCCAGCTGGCTACAGTTGTACTAGAAAAACATCTAAAAGTCTGTACCGCAGAATCCTGCACCGGCGGTTTAATAGCAAAATCATTAACCGATATTGCCGGTAGTTCCGATTGGTTCGAACGTGGGTTTGTGACCTATAGCAATCAGTCGAAGATAGAAATGATCGATGTTCCCGAATCGGTGATCGAGGAATATGGTGCGGTTAGTGAAGCCGTTGCCAGTGCGATGGCGAGCGGTGCGCTACGCAATAGCGCCGCTGACGTTTCAATCGCTGTCACCGGAGTAGCAGGTCCTGCTGGCGGTAGTGCGGATAAGCCGGTCGGCACGGTATGGATTGCGGTGGCTTCAGAAAACTTGTTAATAACCAAAAAGTATCTTTTTGGAGGTGATCGGGAAGCGATTCGTATCGCGACAATGCTAAGTGCGATTGAAATGATGTTGCAGTTGCTGGAAATCTGTTAGATTTATATTGCCTTCCTGACCCGACACAGATGAGTTTTCAAATTAGCCTGTTGTGAAACCGGATCAAGCGCTGTCCCGGTCAAATAATTCACGCTTGACGCCGGGTGAAAAGGCTGTTGCTCGTCCCAGCCGATTGGCACAAATACGCTGCTTGGCCTGATGCCACGATGTATCCAGGCGCGCGCCTCAATCTGGCCGTTGCATGTCTCGATAATAATCTTGTCGCCATCTTGAATGCTATGGTTTTGCGCCTTGTCGGGGTGAATCTGGCAATACAGTTCGGGCCACATTTCCTGCGCCTGCCAGAAGTAATGCGTCCAGGAATGGAAGTGTGGTGCCGGGGGGCGGCCGGTTATCAGCTCGGTATCAAACTCTGAATGGTTCCTGGCGCTGTCGGTATCCGGGTATGCTATGTGTGCGGCATGTACCAGGACGTCATTACTGAAAAATGGCGATATGATTGTTTCCTGCGAAGCTGTTAAGTGTGGCAGGTCGATTAACTGCTGTTTCTCGCTGTAAAATTCGGGCAGGGCCGATAGACCCAGCGATACGAATTTCTGTTCAGTCGCCTCGGTGTAGAATTCGAGCTTGCCGCTGGGTGTAGGGTAAGCGGCGGGCATTTCGGGATGGGCTTTCGCGCGTTGCGTAATATACAACGGATCCAGATTATCAGCAGTGTCCTGGCGTAGTGGCAAACGCGCCGTGCGATTAGGTAAAGCGGTTAAATACGCGGTTGTTACACCGGCCAGATCGGGTGTTGCTGGCACTAATACCTCGTCCCACAAAACCCGCGGGTCGTTATATTCGGGTTTTAATACGTCGTCGAAACCGAAACGTTTGCCCAGTTCAATCCAGAACCAGTGATCCGATTTGGCATCTCCGGGTGGATCGATCAGGCGATCATTCCACACCACTCTTCGATCGGCGGCAAATCGTGTTGTGCCGCCTTTTTCAATACCACTCGCCATCGGTAGCACATAATCGGCATAACGAGATGTGGCGTTTTTAAACAATTCCAGATGTACCAGCAGATCGAGTGATTCGAAAGCTTCGCGCACTTTATTTTGCTCCGGCCACTGCGCGAGCGGATTATTGCCTGTTATCAAGGCGCGAATCGGGTAGGGATTTCCGCTTTGCATGGCCTCGAGCCAGGCCATCGGGTTTTTGCTGATCGCCGGTTTGCAGCCCGGCTTGCGCTCGGCGGGCATCGCCGGGGGTTGCCAGTTGAGTTCGGAGGAAACGTTGAAATAGCCACCACCTTTGCGTCCCCAGTTTCCGGTAATGGCCGCGAGGAACATGAATACGCGGTTGGTTTGCACTGAATTGCTGTGCTGATTAATGCCTCGACTGACAAATATCATGCAACCGTCGGCTTCGGTGATTGCAGTGGCAAGTGCAACTATTTGCGCGACTGACAAGTCTGTTACCGAGGCCGCCCAATTGACGTCATAGGATTTTTGTTGAACGAACTCGCGCCAGGCCTGCCAGCCCTCGAGCCATTTTTTGCAAAATTCGAGGTCGGCAAGATTCGCTTCGAATAAATAATGGATGATGCCAAGGCCCAGGGCCATGTCGGTGCCGGATCGAATCGCCAGCCATTCATCCGCCTTGCTTGCGGTGACGGTTAAGCGCGGGTCTACGACGATCATTTTGGCCGCATTGCTGATACGCCAGTCGTTTAACATGCCGAAATTGACCGGACGTGTTTCTGCCTGGTTGTCACCGATATAGATGTAGAGTTCGGCGCTGCCGATATCGTCCTCGCTATAGATGTTTGGCATATGTCCCATGCCCTGGGTTAGATCGAGCGCCAGGCTCCTGCCGAGGCTGCAAAAGGCTTCGGTCGAGGCAACATTTCTGGTACCCCACAGTCTTGTGAATAACGGTATCGCACCCATTAAATTCAATACGCCGGTTCGCGAACCCGACTGTATGGCGAGCGATTCCGCGCCATATTGATCGCGTACGCCTGATAATTTTTCTGCAATTTCATCGATTGCCTGCTGCCAGCTGATCTCTTCGAACTGATCGCTACCGCGTTTGCCGGTACGTTTTAACGGTCGTAATAATCGGTGCGGGTTGTTGTACATTTGCAGCGTCATTTGTGACTTCGGGCAGATTCGACCCTGGAATACCGGGTCATCGGTATTGCCGTATATATTGATCACCTTGTTATCACGAATGTGATATTTGATGGGGCAACCGTTAAAGCAAATATTGCATCCGCCGGGTACGATACGCTCCGAGTGTTCGGCCTCGACTGATTTTTCGGCTGCATTGTAGGAGCCGCGTGCCAGGTCGGCGTGTAGATTGGCGCGACTATTGTTATCGAGCATTAATGCCGGCGTAGTTTGAGCCGAGTCTGGTGGATTCGCGAGGCCCATATCGCGTAGCCGCTTCAGGTAAATAGTCGCCGGTTTTTGCAAAAAATGATCGGTATCTACCAGCTCACGCTTACCCTGTTCAGCCTGTAACAACAAATCTTCGCGCAAACCGTAGCTGATTGCGCGGGTCGGGCAGACTTGAGCACAGGCGGGCCCCTGTTCATTTGCACGGCGTTCGGCACAGAGATCACACTTCACCACATGGTGCTTTTCGGCGTTATAACCAATCGCGCCGTAAGGGCATAATAAAACGCATTCGCCACAACCGGTGCAGCGATTGGTGTTTATCGAGATGACCCCGGTAACCGGGTCTTTATCGATTGCCTTCGGGTGTACCGGGCAGGCGCGCAAGCAAGCGGGTCGCTCACATTGCTGGCAGGTAACCGTGAGAAAGTCGAGTCTTGGCAGCGAGTTATTCTCGGCTGTCGACTCCTGTTCACTGAACCACATGACACGGTTACGATAGGTATGCGGTCCGAGCGCGTTGGTTTGCTTGCATGCCGCCTCACAGCTTTTGCAACCAGTGCAGCGTTCGAGGTCGATCATTAATGCTAACTGGGTCATCTCCTACCCCAGTCGGTGATATACCACCAGTCGATTTCTTCGCTTCCCGCCGCATATCCGGCGAAGAACAGCACAATGATGATATGGGTCAGCAGACCAGCGTAAAATAATATGGCCGCGATCATGTGAATACGACGCGACCATGCGAGCAAGGGGCCTGCCGCCTGTCGCGCACCGACAATCCCGGCTTCTGTATTAACTAGCGACTGATAGCGATAACTAAGCCAGGGATGTGTCAACCAGTGTCTCGGGGTTGGCGAGAAAAGCGCTTCCGATGCGTTTTCGTCGAGCAAAGCCAGGCACTCAATTTTGCTAGCGATAGTCGTAGATAGCATGGCCTTATCTAGCGCGTCAGGTATAACAAAACCCCTGCTGCCGCTATTCCTGGCGAATAAATAGCTAAATTTTCTGGAAATCACGGTGCGCAGCAGTACTCCCTGTATTAACAGAAATAACAACAGAAAGAGAACCAGGCCGGGTGGCGAAAACCAGTTTCCACCCGCCACATGGATTAGAACCATGCAAATTCCGAGGCTGGCGCATAATACATGGGTAATAAACCAGAACGGCGGACTATCGCTGAATCCACCGCGTTTAAAAATAGAAAAAAGCATCGGCGACAGCAACAGGACGGCTCCAATTGCTGCGCTCCACTGTGCTAACGGTGAACCGGGGGGTTGTTGGCCATACAGATACAGTACAAGTATTAAAACAATGGCAACGACTATCAACAGGGCATAGAGTCCGGGGTTGGGTAAGTCGGGTCGTAACGATGTACTCAAGGCTTTTGCGCCACTATGGTTATTTGTCGGATCATGCTATCTAGCTTAAATACAATTCTCAACCGAATTTATGACTAAAAAATAAATTGATAGTCGATTAACTGGCTCATCCTGTGAGCCAGCAAGTGAATATAATACCCGGCATAAGATCACTGGATAAAGTCCGGTAAATGAAATATTCTAAAAGTTCTCTTTATGTTCTCGTTTGTCTGTGGGATAATTCAGCGCGATTACAACCATCAATCCACGAATACAGGTAACACTATGGACGACAACAAGAAAAAGGCCCTTGCTGCGGCACTGGGGCAAATCGAAAAACAGTTTGGCAAGGGATCAGTCATGCGCATGGGTGATGGCGGCGTCGATACGACTATCGGCGTGGTTTCGACCGGCTCATTGTCGCTCGATATGGCGTTGGGCATAGGTGGTTTACCACGTGGCAGGGTTATAGAAATATATGGTCCTGAATCGTCAGGTAAAACCACTCTGGCGTTGCAGGTGGTTGCTGAATGCCAGAAACTGGGTGGGGCGGCAGCGTTTATCGATGCTGAGCACGCCCTCGATCCGAGCTATGCCGGTAAGCTCGGGGTAGATATTGATGAATTGCTGGTTTCACAACCCGATACTGGCGAACAGGCATTGGAAATTACCGATATGCTAGTGCGTTCCAGCGCAGTCGATGTCGTTGTTGTCGACTCGGTAGCCGCACTGACGCCGAAGGCCGAGATTGAAGGTGACATGGGTGACTCGCACATGGGATTGCAGGCACGCCTGATGTCGCAGGCGCTGCGTAAATTAACCGGTAACATCAAACGCTCGAATACGATGGTTATTTTTATCAACCAGATTCGTATGAAAATTGGCGTTATGTTCGGCAACCCGGAAACCACCACGGGTGGTAACGCACTCAAGTTTTATGCCTCTGTGAGGCTCGATATTCGACGCATTGGCGCGATCAAGCGTGGCGACGAAGTGATCGGTAACGAAACCCGTGTGAAGGTAGTGAAGAACAAGGTGGCGCCTCCATTTAAGCAGTGCGAATTTGAAATTCTTTACGGCGAAGGCACGTCGCGTGAAGGTGAGTTGATCGACCTGGGTGTCAAGCTTGGTATGGTCGACAAGGCCGGTGCCTGGTATAGCTATAAAGATGATCGCATTGGACAGGGCAAGGATAATTCCCGCACATTTTTAAAAGAACACCCCGAGATAGCTGCGGAAATCGACGCGCGTATTCGTGCCGAGCTATTACCAAAATCATCTGAAAAAAAATCTGACCCGGTTGACAGCGAAGCAATAGAAACCATCCCACCGGTGGAAGCTGAGACGGTGGAATACTAACCCACACACCCCGTATATATCATCTCAGTCGATATGCTAGCTGGCTTAAAGCCCTCGACCGGACATTCCGGACGGGGGCTTTGTTTTATGTGCTGGGAGGCTGTCGGACTTAGGATAAATCTCGGTAACTGCTCCTGCGTCGCCTAAAGCGCCTACTTTTGGTACTCTACCTCCGGGACGCCGGACCGCTGCGTCCATGCAGTCGTACTGCGGAAAATCCATTTTGGCCAGATTTTCCTATCCATTTCGTTTATGTATAGGAATACGGTATGCCGGTTTCGCCTAAAGCGCCTACTGTTGGTACCTAAGTCCGACAGACTCCTGGAGATAGGTAATAAAATTGGCTATTGGAATTTATGAACGTTGATATTTATGAAAGAGCGCAAACCCCAGCGTAGCATTCGTGTTGTGGCGATGGATCTTCTTTCGCGTCGTGAGCACTCAGCTTATGAATTAATGCAAAAGTTGAAGCAAAGGGATTTTGATATTGACGCGATTGAGATGGCGCTTAATCGGTTGCAACAGGATAATTTGCAGAGTGATAGTCGTTTCATCGAGAGTATGGTCAATTACCGCGTTAATGCAGGCTTCGGTCCCTATAAAATCAGGCATGAATTACGTCAAAAAGGAATTAGCGCCGAATTGGTTGAAGATCATTTATCTGCATTAACGGTGGAATGGGAAAGGCTAATGGAGGCGCAACGAAGCAAAAAGTTTGGGCAGCAGATCCCTGCCGAGTACAAAGAAAAAATGAAACAGGCGCGTTTTTTGCAAAATAGGGGTTTTTCTCCCGAGTCAGTCATGCGATTATTCCGCTAAGAGTTCCGTTCATTTCGTTAAACATGGATTCTCTGCCATCTGAATCAACCCAGCAATCGAATAAACATATGACCAGCAGCGCCGAGTTAAGGGATAAATTCCTTAAGTATTTTGAAAGTCACGGACACATCATTGTAGCGTCTAGCCCACTTGTGCCCGGAAACGACCCAACACTTTTATTTACCAATGCCGGAATGGTGCAGTTCAAGGATGTATTTCTTGGCAGCGACAAGAGAAGCTACAACAAAGCAACTACTTCGCAACGCTGCGTGCGAGCCGGTGGTAAACATAACGATCTGGAGAATGTTGGTTATACCGCGAGGCACCATACTTTTTTCGAAATGCTCGGAAATTTCAGCTTTGGTGACTATTTCAAAAAAGACGCAATCCATTACGCCTGGGATTTTCTCACTCGGGTTGTCGGACTGCCTGCTGAAAAACTCTGGGTCACGGTTTATGCAGACGATGATGAAGCGGCTGATATCTGGTTAAAGGATATTGGTGTCGATGCCGATCGTTTCACGCGAATCGCTACCTCGGATAATTTCTGGTCGATGGGTGATACCGGCCCCTGCGGACCCTGTAGTGAAATATTCTACGACCACGGCCCTGAAATTGCTGGGGGTCCTCCGGGAACACCGGAACAGGACGGGGATCGTTACATTGAGATATGGAATCTGGTTTTTATGCAGTTTAATCGCGATGAACAGGGGGTCATGCACCCGCTGCCAAAGCCCTCAGTAGATACCGGTATGGGGCTCGAACGTTTAGCTGCCATTATGCAACAGGTACATAACAACTACGATATTGACTTATTTCAGAGTCTGATCAAATCCGCAGCCAGATTGACCGATACCGACGATCTGGAAAATAAATCATTACGCGTCATAGCCGATCATATTCGTTCCTGCGCTTTTTTAATTGTTGATGGTGTACTGCCTTCAAACGAGGGTCGTGGATATGTGTTACGCAGGATCATCCGCCGCGCCGCGCGTCATGGTCATCAGCTAGGCTGTAAGCAGGCATTTTTTTACCAACTGGTGACAACCCTGGATGAGTTGATGGGTGACGCCTATCCTGAATTGCGCAAGCACAAGGATCATGTAGTGCGTGTTTTGCAAAAAGAAGAAATGCGTTTCGCCGAAACTCTGGAGCAGGGTATGCGTATACTCGAAGACAGTATAGTGCAGATGCAGGGTGATACGATTAGTGGTGAAATGGTTTTCAAGCTCTATGACACCTTTGGCTTCCCAGTCGATCTGACCGCCGATGTGGCGCGTGAAAAAGGATTGCTGGTTGATGAAGAAGGCTTCGAAACACAAATGCAGGCACAGAAAACACGTGCCAGGGCTTCCAGCCAGTTTGGTGTAAGCGGTAACAAACTTGATCTGGTTAATCTACACCCTACACAATTCGACGGATACGATGAGAGTAGGGTAGAAGCCCGGGTTGTGTCGATAATGCAGGATGACCTGCCAATCGACAGGCTTGAAAACCAGCGGGAGGCAATTGTAGTACTCGAAGAAACGCCCTTTTACGGTGAGTCCGGCGGGCAGGTCGGTGATATCGGCACACTGACAAAAGATGGCGTCGAATTTCAGGTTCGCGATACTCAAAAGCAAAACGATGTATATCTGCATATTGGGCAACTACAAAGCGGTGAGCTGGCTGTTGGAGACTGTTTGACCGCGCAGATCGACGAAGAGCATCGGCGTGCGGTGGTTTTGAACCACTCCGCCACTCACTTAATGCATGCGGCCTTACGACAGATTCTCGGTGATCACGTGCAACAAAAAGGCTCGCTAGTCGATGCTGAAAAATTGCGCTTTGATTTTTCGCATTACCAGCAAATGACGCGGGAAGAAATTGAACAAATTGAAACGCTAGTAAATGACCAGATTAGACTGAATTTACCCACTAGCGCCGAGTTGATGGATATGGATGCGGCCAGAGCGACTGGGGCAATGGCCCTGTTTGGTGAGAAATACGGTGAAACGGTGCGTGTGCTAAGAATCGGATCCACCTCGGTGGAGCTTTGTGGTGGCACTCATGTGCGAAGAGCCGGCGATATCGGTTTGTTCAAAATAGTAGTCGAAACCGGCATAGCTGCAGGTGTGCGTCGCATTGAGGCGGTAACAGGCGCCGAGGCGATCCGTCGATTTATCGAAAGTGAAAATAAACTGGACGCGGCGGCACAGGTACTGAAAGCCAGTCGCGAAGATCTGGTCAGCAGGATTGAACAGCTTTATGCCAGTAACCGTAGCCTGGAAAAAGAGCTGAATGCATTGAAATCTAAAGCAGCTTCTGCGGCAGGTGGAGACCTCGCCACGCAGGCAGTGGATGTGAAGGGAATTAAAGTACTTGCTGCCAGGATAAATGGTGCGAATGTGAAAACCCTGCGTGAAACAGTCGATCAACTGAAAAACAAACTCGGCGCGGCTGCGATTGTGTTGGCCAGTAGTGAAAATGGCAAGTTGTCGATTATTGCCGGTGTGACGAAAGCCGAGACTGATCGAATTCGAGCTGGTGATCTGGTGAACGTAGTGGCAATACCTTGCGGGGGTAAAGGAGGTGGACGACCTGATATGGCTCAGGCAGGCGGTAATTTGCCGGAAAACTTACCCGAAGCACTTGCTGCGGTCATACCCTGGGTCGAAAGTCAGCTTTAAAGGATAGTGCTTGTAGGGCTGAATTTATTCAGCCAGTAATCGGAAAGCTGTATTTAACAGGTCGAATAAATTCGACCCTACCTAATCGGGAAATGAGTGAATATAGTTATACAAACGCCTGCGTATTTCCTATAATCCGCGCTCGCTTTTTCTCTGTCGTCTAATGGCCTTACTTGTACAAAAATACGGTGGTACCTCGGTTGGTTCGATCGAAAGAATCGAGGCGGTGGCCGATAAAGTGATTGCCTATAAGGATCAGGGCAATGAAATAGTGGTGGTGGTTTCTGCTATGAGTGGCGAAACCAATCGGTTAGTCGGTCTGGCGCAGGAAATTAATCCTAAAGCCAGGGGTCGCGAACTCGATGTGTTATTGTCCACGGGCGAACAGGTAACTATCGCTTTACTCACGATGTCACTTGAAAAGCGGGGCTACGCGGCGAAGTCTTATACGGGCGGACAGGCAAATATTGTAACCGATAGTGCTCATAACAAAGCCCGCATCAAATCAATCGACCACCAGAAAATGCGCCGAGACCTTGATGACGGCCGCATCATCGTGGTCGCTGGCTTTCAGGGAGTTGATGAAGAAAGCAATATTACAACGCTGGGGCGTGGTGGGTCCGATACTACAGGCGTCGCTTTAGCCGCCGCGCTGAATGCAGACGAATGTCAGATATTTACCGATGTTGATGGTGTTTACACCACCGACCCTAGAGTAGAACCCGAAGCCCGTCGATTGAAAACCATTACTTTCGAAGAAATGCTCGAGATGGCCAGCCTGGGATCGAAGGTATTACAGATCCGCGCGGTCGAGTTCGCGCAAAAATACAATGTCCCGTTACGTGTCCTTTCGTCTTTCGAAGAAGGCGAGGGCACCTTGATTACCTCTGATAACGAAACGGATGAAACTATGGAACAAGCATTAATTTCGGGCATTGCGTTTAACCGTGATGAAGCCCAATTAACAATCAATGGTGTCTCCGATACCCCCGGTGTCGCTTATGGCATATTGGGTCCCATTTCCGAAGCCAATATCGAAGTCGACATGATTCTGCAAAATGTTAGTGCTGATGGCACGACCGACTTTACCTTCACAGTACACCGAAATGACTATGAGACCGCGATGAGTTCGCTAAAGAAAACTGCGAAAAGACTCAAAGCCCGCGAGGTGTCGGGTAATAGTAAAATTGTTAAAATATCCATCGTCGGTGTTGGAATGCGTTCTCACGCAGGAATTGCGACTCGTATGTTTGAAGTATTGGCGAAAGAGGGTATTAATATACTGATGATTTCGACATCCGAGATAAAGATATCGGTGCTCGTCGATGAAAAATATCTTGAATTGGGCGTACGTGCATTGCACGAAGGCTTCGATTTAAAAACCGCGCATTAGTAGGCCTTCCCGGTGTTAGCTAATAGTGAGGTTATTTTATACGATGGCCCTGAGCGGCAAAGAATCACAATCGAGGTTTAGGTATTTTCAGATGATCAAATAGGTAAATTTCGCCCCTAAGAATACTAGCCTCACCAGCACTTGTTGGGTAGAATACGCTGGAGTCCGTGATGGACTGGCTCAATTATAATTATAATTAGGAGGACCTTTAGTGGACCTGGGTCCAGATTACTGTGAAATACATTTGGGAGAAGTAGTATGCTGATATTGACGCGGCGGGTAGGAGAAACATTAATGATCGGAGATGAAGTGACTGTCACGGTTCTGGGAGTTAAGGGAAATCAAGTAAGAATTGGTATTAACGCACCAAGAGAAGTAGCAGTGCATCGTGAAGAAATTTACGAACGCATTAAAGCCGAGCACGCCCAGGGACAGGGACAAGACCAGAACCAGGAAGATGAGCAAATAGGGAACACGGTCGAAAGTTAAAATGCCTGGTTAAAATAGGGAGCGGCGAATCTCGTCGCTTTATTAATTCTATTTATCTGTATGTTCAGCCGCGAGGCTGACAATTTTGTCTGGAATAAATTAGAATACAAGTTGATATACTCGGCGAGGCCGATAATTTCTTTGAAGAGTGAATTAGGAGAGATGGCCGAGCGGCTGAAGGCGCTCCCCTGCTAAGGGAGTATACGTTAATCGCGTATCGAGGGTTCGAATCCCTCTCTCTCCGCCATACAAAGCTTTAACTAATTGATAGTTAAGGCTTTTTTATTGATATATAAAACCATCCCACTGTTTATCCCACCATTTGTCATTGGTCGCAGGCTTAATGGTGGATGGTTTGTTTTTCGACTGATTGGGTAACTGCTTGTGCTAAAGTTGTCGTTCACTATGGGTGCTGTAATTGGCAAGTTTCGGCACAAGCGGACGCTCACAAATTTTTTCTAAGCGGCCGCATCCGACCCTGAACCGACATTCAGTCAAATCACTGTAAAGGTCAAGAATCGGCACTAACCGGACATCTAGCGTCAAAATGTTAATGCTGTAAATAATTATAATATTAGGAGGTTACACTGAAAAAATTAATCGCACGGATCATTGGGCCTTCTTGGATTTATAATTCAAGGTGGTGCTTTTTTTGGGATACCAGTCTACGTTTTTTTTAGGCGGTCCATTATAGTGGATGCTTGCCTTCGTTCCTCTTGGCAT
>CAXMRQ010000152.1:0-34231 GCA_964196115.1 uncultured Gammaproteobacteria bacterium | reverse complement strand
AGTATTTCAGCCGTTCTAATTACCGAGACCTGGCTGAGGGAGTATCAGCGGCAGTTAGGCCGTAGCTAATTTTTTTTTGGCGCAATTAGTATTACATTCGTAATTTCGCACACGTAAGGCTTTCCTTGCTTCGTAGCTACTGTTGAGTAGGTGCGCGAGTCCCTTTTGTCTACAGCAACAAAAGAAACCAAAAATGCACGCCCCAAACAAGCCCTTTAATCGTCAAAATAGCACTCATATCAGGGTCGGCCCACACGCGCTCCCGGCACGGGTGGGCCTGAAATGGCTTTATAGCTACTCATTCCATGCTCCGCAATAAAGCCTGTAGAGCAGCCCTGAGCATATGTCCATGGATGGAAGGTAGTAGAGCAATGCAGGAGCTATTGCCGAGGGATGCGAATGGCTGCGTGCCCGCCTAAATCGGTTCATTTTCACGACTGCAGGGATGCAGGAGGTAGAGCAACGCAGGAGCAGTTGCCGAGGAAGCCGCAGGCCACGCAATTGGGCTGCCCTTTCTTTGGTGCCTTTCTTTTGGCATAAAAGAAAGACACTCGCGCACCTACTCAACAGTAGCTACGAAGCAAGGAAAGTATTTGTGTGCGAGACAATAACCAGAAAAGAAACAGATAAATCAACCCAACTACTGTAAGAAAATAAAATTTATGCTATAAAGCCCCCCGGACTTCAATGCATGGAAATTACGTGGCCCTACCCTCAGTCGAAACTTTGATTGAAAAGCTAACCCAGGCGCTGAAGCCCTATTTCCCAACGAAACTCCCTCAAGCCGAACAACCCATCATTATTGGTATCGAAACCGGAGGCTACTGGATAGCCAGCGCGATACATCAGGCAATTGCCCCGGATACAGAGTTGGGTCGCCTAAACATTACTTTTTATCGAGACGATTTTACCAAAATCGGTTTACACCCGACGGTGAAACCCTCGAGCCTGCCGACTAATATCGATGGCAAAACAATAATTCTCATCGACGATGTTTTACATTCGGGCCGAACTATTCGGGCGGCAATGAACGAGATTTTCGATTACGGTCGTCCGCAACGAATAATCCTCGCGATTCTGATTGATCGAGGGGAACGCGAGATTCCTGTTCAGGCAGACATTGTCGCCGAAACCATCCAGCTTGAACCTGGCAATCACATCAAACTTGACGGACCGAAGCCATTCAAGTTAACCGTCAAATCAAATACCGATCATGTCAGCTAACAATTTACAGCTCGATGAAAACGGTAAACTACAACATTTCCTAAGTATTGGAGGATTAAATCAACAAATTCTTAACGAGATACTCGATACCGCCGAGTCATTCACTTCGGTGACCGATCGAGTAATCAAAAAAGTGCCGATACTACGTGGCAAAACCGTTGCCAACCTGTTCTTCGAAGCTAGTACTCGTACGCGCTCGACATTTGAGCTTGCCGAACAACGGTTGTCCGCAGACATTTTAAGCCTCAACGTCGATACTTCGGCAACGGCCAAAGGTGAATCTCTACTCGATACGATTCATAACCTTGAAGCTATGCAAATCGATATGTTCGTCATTCGCCACAAGGACAGTGGTAGTGCGCATTTTTTTGCACAACACGTGCGACCGGGTGTCAGCGTCCTGAACGCCGGCGACGGTCAACACGAACACCCAACCCAGGCGATGCTCGACATGTTTACCATCCGTCACCACAAGCAGGATTTTACCCAACTGCGCGTGGCGATTGTCGGCGATATCATGCACTCACGCGTCGCCCGGTCGCAAATTCACGCACTGAATCTACTCAATACTGCCGAAATACGTGTGATAGCCCCGAAGACACTATTGCCAGTAGATACCGAATCGCTCGGTGTTCATTTATATGACGACCTGCATCAGGGCCTACAGGACGTCGATGTTGTCATCATGTTACGCCTGCAAAAAGAACGCATGCGCGGCGCACTGCTTCCCAGCGAAAAAGAGTATTTTAACCAATTTGGATTGACCCAGGATCGACTCGATCGCGCCAAACCCGACGCCATTGTAATGCATCCGGGACCTGCCAATCGTGGTGTCGAAATCGAATCCAGCGTCATGGATGGTAATCAATCGGTCATTTTGCAGCAGGTAGGATTTGGCATTTCGGTACGAATGGCCGTGATGTCTATGATTGTTGGTCGATCAGGATTACAGGCTGGCGAATGACGATTCAAATTAAAAATGGAACTCTGATTGACCCTGTCAATTTGAGTGAGTCAACAACCGATATTTTTATCGAAGGCAAACTGATAGTCAGCATCGGCAAAGCTCCTCCTGCATTCTCGGCAGAGCAAATTATCGATGCGAAAAGCCACTGGGTAATTCCGGGGCTGGTAGACGGCCAGGCACGACTCAGAGAACCGGGTCAGACTCACAAGGCCAATATTGCCTCAGAAACTAGCGCTGCAGTAAAAAATGGAATAACCAGTCTATGCATACCACCCGATACGCAACCGGTGATCGATAATTCAGCCGTCATTGATTTAATCGACCACCGCAATGCAAAGGCTGGCAATTTATGCCATCTCTATACCATCGGTGCATTATCACGCGGATTAGAAGGCGAACATCTCAGTAACATGGCAAGCCTAAAGGAAAACGGCTGTATCGCTTTCAGTAACGCTGGGCACCCTTTTATCAATAATCTGGTTCAGCGACGAGCAATGGAATATGCTGCCGGGCAAAGCATGCTGGTTATCATTCAGCCCAGGGATGACGATTTGTACGCCAATGGCTGCGCCCACGAGAGCTCAATTTCTACCCGCCTCGGTTTACCGGCAATCCCTGAGGCAGCCGAGACCGCCGCGCTGGCGAAAGATATTGAACTGGTTGCCCAGACCGGTGCGAGAACCCATTTTGGCCAGTTATCCTGTGCGCGCTCGGTCGATATGATTCGACAGGCTAAAGCCAATGGCCTGCCAATAACGGCAGACTGTGCGATGCATCAGCTTTTTCTTACTGATCATGACATTGGTGAATTTGATACCAATAAACTCACCATCCCGCCACTGCGCGGGCAGTATGATAAACAGGCGCTACGCGAAGGAGTTGCCGACGGCACAATTGACAGCATTTGCTCGGATCATCAGCCTCATGAAGTCGACGCAAAATTGCGACCCTTTCCATCGGCTGAACCCGGTATTAGTGCATTTGATACGCTACTACCTCTGGCGATTCGCCTGGTCGAAGAGAAAGTTTTATCTATGCCCGAGGCGGTCGCCAAACTCAGCACTAAACCGGCTAACATTCTCGGGCTCCCGGCAGGCCAGATTGCGATTGGCGAGCAGGCAGATATCGTTATTGTTGACCCGGACGTTCACTGGATTTGCAGCGGCAAAAATTTTGCTTCCAGGGGTAGAAATACTGCTTTCGAAGGCTGGGATTTTAATGGTCGTGTGCTGCAAACACTGGTTGCGGGACAAATAGTTTATTAAGAAAACATCTGGGTTTATTGAGAATACACCTGGCGGCAACTCTCGCTTAAAATTAAATCTGAACCTACGGCTTCAGGACTATATTCGAGCCGGAATTAAACTTCTTCCGATGGCAGGGTCAGCTCTTCGAGACCACCCTGTTGATTCAAATTGTGGCGTGACGCAGTTTTCTTTTGCTCTCCGCCAAAATTGATCTTCCACTCCAAATTGCTGCTCGAATCTGCATAAGCTAACGCGTTTTTAATCGAAATCTTGTCGGACTTGTACAAATCATAGAGTGATTGATCAAAGGTCTGCATACCGGCAGTATCGCCTTTTTCCATGATTTCCTTAATTTCGTTAAAATTACCGTCACGCAACAAATCACGTATATATGGCGTGTTGACCATTATCTCGACTGCGCAGGCAAGTTTACCCTTCATGCCCGGCACCAGACGCTGTGAAATAACAGCTTTCAAGTTTAACGACAAATCCATTAAAAGTTGTTTATGCATGTCGGACGGGAACATATTCATCATTCGATCCATCGCCTGATTTGAATTAACCGCATGTAAAGTAGTCAGGCACAGGTGACCCGTATCTGCAAAATTGATCACGGCTTTCATAGTTTCAGTATCACGCGCTTCACCGACCATAATAACTTCCGGTGCCTCACGAAGCGCCTCTCTCAATGCATTTTCGTAGCTGAGCGTATCAATACCAACTTCGCGTTGTGAAATAATTGCCTTGTCATGGCGAAAAACGAATTCGATTGGGTCTTCAATGGTAAGAATATGACCACCCTCCGTTTTATTACGATGGTCAATCATCGACGCCAGTGTTGTTGACTTACCAGAACCGGTAGATCCTACTACCAAAACCATGCCCGTTTGATTCATAACAATTTCCTTCAATACCTCTGGCAAACCAAGTTCCTCGATACTTGGAATAACCCATTTAATATATCGAATCACCATCGATACTTCAGACCGTTGGATAAATATATTTACGCGAAATCGACCGATACTCTCAAGCGTAAACCCTAGATTTAGTTCACGGTTGATTTCGAAGTCTCGGATCTGCTCGTCATTCAACAGGCTATAGGCCAGTTTTTGTACCTGCCCGGCATTGAAAGCATTTTTGGCAATCGCTGATGTTTTTCCCTGCACTTTCATATTAGGCGGCGCACCAGTCACAAAAAAGAGGTCGGACGCCTGTTTTTCAACCATTATTTTCAGGTAGGGTTCGAGCATCCTGGTAGCGCTTTGCCCGCTCATATCAACCCACTACTACTATTATCATCATCGGATTCCTCGAGCTCGAAATTACCATGGTCTTCCACCAGGCCAGCCTTCCGCGCAGTTTCGCTTTCGAGTTTGATCCGCAGGCGAATATCATTCACCGAATCTGCGTTACGAAGTGCATCTTCGAAAGTGATCTTTTTGGCTTCATAAAGATCGAACAGAGCCTGGTCAAAAGTTTGCATACCGGCCTCATTGGACTTCGCCATCAGAGCCTTCATTTCGTGCACCTCTCCCTTAAAAATCATATCGGACATCAGCGGCGTATTAAGCATCACCTCGATGGCGGGAATTCGACCTGTCTCACCCAGTTTGGGGATTAGTCGCTGTGAAATAAGGCCTTTCAAATTCAGCGATAAATCCATTAACAATTGCGAACGGCGTTCGTCGGGGAAAAAGTTGATGATCCGGTCTAATGCCTGGTTGGTGCTATTGGCGTGCAAGGTTGACAGGCACAGATGTCCGGTTTCAGCGAAAGCGATGGCATGTTCCATTGTTTCTCGATCACGAATCTCACCGATCAGTATTACGTCTGGGGCCTGACGTAAAGTATTTTTCAGCGCGACTCCATAGGACTCGGTATCCACCCCAACCTCACGTTGGGTCACAATACAGTTGCCATGATCATGCACGAATTCAACTGGATCTTCTATCGTGATGATATGTCCATGGCTTTGTTGATTTCGATAATCAACCATTGACGCCAGTGAAGTAGACTTACCCGAACCGGTGCCACCGACAAAAATTACCAGGCCGCGCTTGGTCATCGCGATATCCTGTAAAGTGTCGGGTAAATTTAATTCCGCAAAGCTCGGAATTTCGGAATTGATGATACGTAACACCATCCCGGTACTACCGCGTTGTACAAATGCATTAACACGAAAGCGAGCAACGCCTGTCAACGCGATAGAAAAATTCGATTCGTTATTTTCTTCAAATTCGGAAACCTGCTTGTCGTTCATAATCGAGCGAGTAAGCATCTGGGTATGGCTGGGGGAAAGTCTTTGCTTTGAAACCGTGGTTACCTTACCGTCGATTTTCATCGCCGGCGGGGAACCCGATGTAATAAACAAATCTGAGCCGTCTTTGCTGACCATCATGCGCAGCAAATCATGCATAAAACTTATCGCTTTATTACGATCCATTAGTTAATCCAAGAATAATTATATCCAAAATGACTATTACCATAATAATTTTCACAACTTTTACATTTGGTCGGGGTGTGCGGCTTTCTTCTGTGCCTCGTCTTTAGCAATCACTCCCTGTGCCAACAATCCTTTGAGATTTTGATCGAGTGTTACCATGCCAACATTTTGACCGGTTTGAATAGCCGAGTACATTTGCGCAATCTTGTCTTCGCGAATCAGGTTTCGAATTGCAGGCGTTCCAATCATGATTTCGTGCGCCGCGACTCGACCGCCACCAATTTTTTTCAACAACGTTTGTGAAATTACGGCTTTAAGCGACTCAGATAACATCGACCTCACCATCGATTTTTCCGCCGCCGGGAAAACATCGACAATACGGTCGATAGTCTTCGCGGCAGAGCTGGTGTGCAGGGTCCCAAATACCAGATGTCCGGTCTCTGCGGCCGACAATGCCAGACGAATGGTTTCCAGGTCGCGCATTTCGCCTACCAGTATGGTATCAGGGTCTTCGCGCAAAGCTGAACGCAGGGCTTCGTTAAAACCGAGCGTGTCGCGATGGACTTCACGTTGGTTGACCAGGCATTTTTTACTTTCGTGAACAAATTCGATTGGATCTTCAACCGTTAGTATATGGCCGTACTCGGTATCATTTTTATAATCTACCATGCCCGCCAGCGTAGTCGATTTACCCGAACCGGTCGGGCCGGTCACTAAAACAATGCCACGTGGGTATTCAGATATTTCCTGGAATATTTTCGGCGCACCGAGGTCTTCAAGGCTCAAAATCTTCGAAGGAATGGTTCGAAACACACCACCTGAACCACGAGTGTGATGAAACGCGTTAACTCGAAATCGCGCAAGCCCCGGAATCTCGAACGAGAAGTCGGTTTCCAGAAACTCTTCATAATCCTTGCGTTGCTTGTCACTCATGATGTCATAAACCATGTCGTGTACCTGCTTATGATCCATTTCGGGGACATTAATACGCCTTATATCTCCGTCCACACGAATCATCGGCGGCAAACCGGCTGAGAGGTGTAAGTCGGAGGCGCCCTGTTTAACGCCAAAGGCTAACAATTGAGCAATATCCATGAATCATCCTGTATGTCGTTATTGTTTATTAAACACTGTATAGCAGTTAATTATCTATATACACAAAAGTGTATTATTTTTACGGCGCGATGCCAAACGGATTATAATCGGATTAAATATGTATTATCTCGACCAGACTGGGCCATAAAACATTGGTGGCTAAAACTGAAGCAATAGCCCAACTATAGCAAAACCTATGCAGAACATCGAAAAAAATCTTATCGAAATTCGCAATCAGATCGAGCAGTTCGCTGCGCAATACCAACGTGATATCAGAACTATTTCACTTCTTGCGGTTAGCAAAAAAAAGCCGCCGGAAGATTTACGCAAAGCCTACGAGTGTGGGCAACGTGATTTCGGTGAAAATTTTTTGCAGGAAGCACAGGCTAAAATTCTGGAACTGGCTGATCTTGACATCGTCTGGCATTTTATCGGCCCGGTGCAATCGAACAAAACCAAAATACTGGCAGAATCGTTCGACTGGGTACATTGTGTCGACCGACTAAAGATCGCGCAACGTTTGAGTCACCAGCGTCCTGAATCGGCGCCACCTCTAAATATTTGCATCCAGGTTAATATCGACCGCGAAACAACCAAGTCAGGCGTTGCACCTGAGCAGATTTATGATCTCGCAACTTCGATCAACCAATTACCACGAATAAAATTACGCGGCTTAATGGCGATCCCGGCACAACGACCAGATTTTGATTCGCAGCGTGAGCCCTTCGCAAAACTAGCTCATGCTCTGCTCGACTTGCAACAGCGCGGCCTTGATTGTGATACGCTTTCGATGGGAATGAGCGGAGATATACAGGCAGCGATTGCAGAAGGCTCAACTCTGGTTAGAATAGGTAGCGCAATTTTCGGGGAGCGACTTTGAATCATCAGCAGCTTTGCTTTATCGGCGGCGGTAATATGGCCACCAGTCTAATTGGCGGTATGCTCGCCAATGGCTTTTCAGCGTCAAATATTACAGCCTGTGATATCGATGAAACGAAGCTTGCAAAGCTATCCTGCGATTTTGGCATTAACACTACCAGCGATAGCCAAATCACGGTCGAGTCTACCGATATCATCATCCTTGCCGTTAAGCCCCAGATTATGCAATCGGCCTGCATACCATTAGCATCTAGCAGTATTAAATCCGGCTGCTTATTTATCAGCATTGCAGCCGGCATTAGAGAATCAGCAATCGACCGCTGGCTCGGTGGCGGCCGAGCGGTAGTTCGCTGCATGCCCAATACCCCGGCCCTGATACAACTTGGCGCAACGGCTTTATACGCTAATTCACAGGTTAACGCCGATCAAAAAACTACAGCTCAGGCAATACTCGATGCTGTCGGTGTCACCGTTTGGGTAGAACAGGAGTCGGCACTAGACGCGGTAACCGCCATATCAGGTAGCGGCCCCGCTTACTTTTTTTATTTTATCGAACTTTTACAACAAGCCGGCGAAGACCTGGGTCTAGACCCGGAAACCGCGGAAATGCTTGCCAAGCAAACGGCCCTGGGGGCTGCCTCAATGGCGCATAATAGCGATGTGGTTAAATTGCGCACTCAGGTAACATCGAAAGGCGGAACCACCGAACAGGCGATACTTTCTTTCCAGCAAAACGGTTTGTCCTCGTTGCTTGAGAAAGCGACCCGGGCCGCTAGAGACCGCTCTGTTGAACTGGCGCAACAACTAGAAAAATAAAATTTACTAACGTAATCGATAGGAACTGACATGGGTTCAAGCTATTTTACATCTCCATTAACACTGATCGTCACTACTTTATTTGATTTATACGTGATGCTCGTATTGATTAGGTTTATGTTGCAAATGTTTCGTGGCGACTTTTACAATCCGGTCTCGCAGTTCATTGTCAAGGTAACTTCACCGCCATTAAAATATCTGCGCAGGGGAGTCCCCAGCATCGCCGGGCAGGACTCCTCGGCAATCGTCTTATGCCTGCTACTAACCCTCGTCAAATTCGTATTATTGCGCTTGCTCGATATCGAGGTCGTACATATCAATAGCACCGCTGCCTATATTGGAAGTGTCAGTTATCTGGGTTTATTGATTTATTCGGTCGCCGATCTGATTTCGCTATTTCTCAGCATATTTCTGATCGCGATTTTAATTCAGGTTATCCTGAGTTGGGTTAACCCTGGCAATTACAATCCGGTAATCGGTCTCGTCAATACCCTGGCGACACCGGCATTGCGCCCGATTCAAAAATTGATCCCACCGATCGGGGGGCTTGATATATCACCAATGTTCGCAATGCTGGCGATAGTGGTAATGAAGATGTTGCTCATTCCGCCAATTCTTAATCTAGCGAATCAATAGAGCCGATTAACGGGGATATGATATCAGCCTATTATAGACTGCTCGGCCTTATGTCGAGCCTGGATAAACGTTGAATGAGGCACATAAAGCAGGTCTGAAACCTGACGGATTAAGTGTTCTTCATAGTGGTTTTTGACACCATCGGAATAGACCACCTGCCACATCATTTCGATTACACGGATTTTCATCGACTGATCAAACTGTTCATTCAGTAATCGCGTAATATGCTGTAGAGAAACCATCTTATCCGCGCCTTCACAGGCCAGAATCATCAACTCATCCAGTTCGTTCGCATTCAGCAGAAACTGTTCGGCGAGTAAATGCCTCATTCGCCCGAGCTCAGATTCCTGCACTTGAAAATCGGCCCGACACACTTCGATGAGCAGCGTCGCGGTCGATACGCGTAGCGCATGTTCCTGATCGTAGACCGACGACAGCGTTTCGCTGCTTAGAAATAATTTATTGAGAATCGATATCATTATTTACTCATAGCTTTTTAAAGGATATATGACAGTATTCAGTGAGGAAATGGCATTATTATTTCATAGATTTTTCTGATTACTAAATACTTTTTAATTGCTTTTCCCTAAGTGCTCATGCAAAATTATTAGCCGTTCATAATCTCTCGTTACTATGACATTAACCGAATTACGTTACATCGTCGCTGTTTCGCAAAAAAATCATTTCGGTAAGGCTGCACAGGCCTGCTTCGTCAGTCAACCCACGCTCAGTATTGCGATCAAAAAACTCGAGGAAGAGCTCGACGTACGCCTGTTTGAACGCAGTTCTAAAAACGAAATCCGTATTACAGAAATCGGTCAGCAAGTGATAAATCAGGCCTATATTGTACTACAGCAGGCGCAACTACTGAGTGAAATCGCACAACAGGGCAAGGATCCGCTTTCGGGCCAATTTAAACTTGGCGTCATTTATACGATTGGACCTTATTTATTGCCCAGTTTGATTCCTTTGCTGACGAAAACCGTGCCGAATTTAAAACTTATTATTGAAGAAAATTTTACCGCAACCCTGTTTCAATCACTAAAACAAGGTGCACTCGATGCGATTATCATCTCTTATCCTTTCGACGAGCCAGGCATTGAAACAGCACCACTTTATGAGGAACCATTTATCGTCGCCCTGCCCAATAATCACGCCTGGAAAGATCGCGATGCCATTCCACCCGAAGACCTGGCGTCGCAAGATCTAATGCTACTCGGCTCGGGCCACTGCTTTAGAGAACAGGTAATCAAAGCCTGTCCTAACTGTATGTCCGGAAATAGCGAATTAACCCGCACTCTCGAAGGTGGCTCGCTGGAGACAATCCGCCACATGGTTGCTGCCGGTACCGGGATTACCGTATTACCCCGCACCAGCGTCATGCACGACAGCAAAAACGAATCTATGATCGACATCAAACCGTTTAAGTCACCCTCGCCCAGCCGCACCGTAGCCATCGCCTGGCGCAAGCATTATCCTCGAAAAGAAGCCATCTTTACCATTCGAAACACCATACAAACCTGTCCGTTAAATGGCGTTGAAATCATTCACTAGGAGCCTGTCGAACTTAGGATAAATCTACTGCGGAAAAGCCATTTTGGCCAAATTTTTCTATCCATTTCGTTAAATATGAATGACTATTCGCCTCAATCGATAGAAAAATTTGACTCAAAATGACTTCCCCTCGCTACAATTACCTAAGTCCGACAGACTCCTAGATGACAAACCGAATTAATCCAGACCCAGATGAGGAACTGCTCCGCGCAAAGCTAGTCTCTGAAACAGCTAAAATCGCATGGTCAGATTTACAACGCTTCTTCGCTGCTGGACTGACTTTATTCGTTGTATCTGAACTTGACCTAATCGATGTTGCATTTGCGTTTCAACAAGACGATGCCATGCAGGTCGAACACTGGTTACGACAGGAGATGGTTTATCCCGTAGCCGACACACAGGCAAGAGAATGGATCAGCCATGACAGCATAGTCTGGACTGTAGTAGTAAAACCCTGGCTACTAGTTCAAAATCTGAAATAAAATACCCCGATTCTCCAGGAGCCTGCCGAACCTGGGATAAATCTCGGTAATTGCTCCCGCCTTGCCTAAAGCGCCTACTGTTGGTGCCTTGGCCAATTTGGGACGCTCTGCATCCTAAGATTTATCATTGAAGGAGTACTCGTACAGCAGTCGACTTCTGGTGTAAAATCATAACCCTTTATTAGAATTATTAACGGATGTCCCGAGTTACCGTATATAGCACCGCCAATTGCGCGTTTTGCTCGAAAACCAAAAGCCTGCTCAGCAAGTGGAATATCGATTATACAGAGGTACGTATCGATACCGATGAAAGCGCGCTGGCGGCTTTTCGCGAAGCGACGCTGGGGGCTCGTACCGTGCCGCAAATTTTGATTGGTGATAAACTGATTGGCGGTTTTTCTGAACTAACCGAATTGCACATGGACGGTGAGCTCGACCATCTCATGCAGGATGAATAAATAAACGCCGATGGCAAAGTCAATAAAACATACCTTCCGTATCCAGTTCCATAATCATAATCGAATTTACGAACTCTATGCACATCAGGTGAGCCAGGCTCATATGGCTGGATTTATCGAGATAGGTGAGATAATTTTCGGCGAGCATTCCAAATTGCTGATCGATCCAGCGGAAGAAAAGCTAAAGCATGAATTTGGTAATGTAATACACATTTATGTTCCACATCACTCGATAATTCGTATCGACGAAGTCGATCAAAGTGGCAAAAACAGGATTCTGGATTCCGAGGGTACGACGGTGACGAATTTTCCCGGATCGACCATCATGCCGCAAAAGAATTGAATATCATGCCTGGTGGTCGAACAAGATCGGCATGATGCAAATTTCTGTCGTCATACCCAGCTATAATCGATTGCAAACAATAATTCCAGCCATCGAATCGGTGTGTGAACAAACTAGCGCTGTCGATGAAATCATCGTAGTTGACGATGGCTCGACCGACAAAACCGCAAACGAAATTTCGCGACGCTATCCGCAGGTCAAGTTGATACAGCAGCCCAATCGCGGTGTCAGCGCCGCGCGTAATGTCGGCATAAAACAGGCCAGATTCGACTGGATAGCGTTACTCGATTCTGACGATAGCTGGTTAGCCGATAAAATTGCTTCGATTCGATCAGCAAAAAAACAGCACCCCGAATATCTGTTATTTCATTCTGACGAAATATGGATACGTCGCGGCGTTAGAGTGAATGCAATGAAAAAGCACAATAAGTCAGGGGGTTGGGTATTTGAAAACTGTTTACCGCTGTGTGTTATATCACCATCGGCTGTCGTATTTCACCGCTCTCTACTAGAGTCATATGGCTATTTCGACGAGTCCTTGCCCGCTTGCGAAGATTATGACTTATGGCTTCGAATATGCCATAGAATTCCGGTGTGTTATGTCGACAAACCATTGATCACTAAAAATGGCGGTCACGCAGATCAGTTATCCACTCGCTACTGGGGCATGGATCGATTTCGTATTCGGTCACTGCATCGTCTGTTGCAGCACGAAGCGCTAATCGACAGGTATCGCCAGGCGACTATTTCAACACTGGTTAAAAAGCTTAAGATCATTTTAAGCGGCGCTCACAAGCACGGTAATCAGCAAATTATCGATGAATTCACTCCCATGCTGAATCAGTATCGAAGTCAAACTTTGATAGAAGAATATCTGACATGCTAGTCTGGGTTGCAGCGCTGCACTGCGAAGCTAAGCCGATTATCGATTATTATCGATTAAGAAAATCGGCCTCACACCACGCCTTCGATGTTTACCAGGGAGATAATATGCTCTGTATTATCAGCGGTATCGGTAAAAATGCAGCGGCTAGCGCCGTGGCCTGGGTCGCTGGTCTTAATCGAAGTGAGGCGTCAATTGCCTGGATCAATATCGGCACAGCCGGCTCGGCTAGCCACGAAATCGGAACACCACTATGGGTTTGCAGGATTTCCGAACCAGCGTCGAAACGTCATTTTTACCCAATACCTTTAATCAATAGCGGCCTGCAAACAGCCCAATGTCAAACACTCGACCAACCCAGCATCGATTATCACCCAGATCAAATTTACGACATGGAGGCGAGTGCCCTGTTTGAGGCCGCCACCCGATTCAGTAGCGCCGAACTGGTGCACTGTCTAAAGATAATCAGCGATAACCCGACGCAGCAAACTGGACGCAATAAAGCTCTCATTAGTCAATTAATCCATCAGCATATTGCGCAATTTGCTGGCTTCGCTGAATCGCTTATGGCGTTGAATAATCAGCTGGCAGCGTTACAGATTAAAGATGCCGACTGGAAAAAATTTCTAGCCTGCGCTCATTTTACGCAAACCCAGAAAACCCGGGTTAGTAAATCCCTACGCTTTTTATTAAGTCGCGATTTTCACACCGACAAGTTGATTGCTGAGGCCTCTAACCTACAGTCTGCAAACAGGATTATCGACCACCTCGAAAAACTTTGTCAGTTGCAAACGCAGGATTTGTAGCAATGGTCAGCTGCGTTTATGTTGAGTCCGAGATTCGCCAGCACCCGCGCACTGTTAATATTATTAAACGACTGGCAAATACGCCGGTGATTGAAATCGATCACTATGCTGAAGTATTTAATCCTCGCGCTCAAAATTTTCGCCTGCAAAAATCGAATCCAGCGTTAATCATCGCAAAAAAGCACCAGGGGCAGGTATTGAAGACCCCTAAAGCCTATGGCATAGGTGGTTATCATAATTATTATTTTTCACACATGCTCAATTGTCTTTATGACTGTCGCTACTGTTTTTTACAGGGCATGTATCGCTCAGCGCACCAGCTCATATTTGTGAACTATGAAGATTTTGCGGCGGATATTTCGCGCGTTGCCAAACAGCATAACTCGGAACCAGTGTGGTTTTTTTCCGGATACGACTGTGATAGTCTGGCCAATGAACCGTTAACGCGATTCGCTGAACACTTCGTCCCGGTCATTGCCGACCTCAACAACGCCTGGATGGAGCTTCGCACCAAAAGCACTCAAATCAGACAGTTACGAAAACTCGAACCCTGTCCTCGTGTAATTACCGCCTTCAGCTTCACCGATCAGCATAGTCATGAAAAACTGGAACATGGCGTACCGTCGATAAGAAAACGCGTCGATGCTATGCAGGCATTAGTTGATTCTGGCTGGCAGATAGGATTGAGATTCGACCCACTTATTTATCATAGCGACTATCAGCAAGCATTTGTACGACTGCTGGAGCAGATTTTCGCCGTGATCGATCCGAAACATCTACATTCGGTTAGCCTCGGCACATTTCGATTACCGAAAAATAATTTCAAACAGACTCACAAGCTTTTCCCGGATGAAGCACTGTTTGCACAAAATCTCGCCCTCAACAATGATATCATCAGCTATCCGATGACCCTGGAACAGGAGATGATCGAATTTTGCGAGCAACAATTGTTGCAGCATGTAACCCCCGACATTTACTTCCCCTGTAATTGGCATGATTAAGAATGTATTAGTCACCGGCGCCAGTTCCGGTATCGGCCTCGCAACCTGCAAAATGTTACTGCAATCTGATTACCAGGTGTTCGGCATCAGTCGGCGTGGCATGGTGCCAGAACTCAAAAGCGATCAATTTACCGGTATCACACTTGATCTCTCACGACTCGATGAAATAGACAATCAAATAGCACCTCTACTAAAAAACCATCAGTTTGATTGCTTAATCCACGCCGCTGGCTACGGACAATTTGGTTCGATCGAGCAGTTTTCCGTGTCGCAAATCGATCAGGCGATCAGAGTCAACCTGACCAGCGCCCTGGTTTTAAGTCGCTTGGTTGTTCCGGCATTCAGACGTAAAAAGCAGGGAAGAATGATTTTTATCGGCTCGGAGTCTGCTATTAGCGCCGGAAAAAAAGGAGCGGTCTACAGCGCCGCCAAATTTGGCCTGCGTGGCTTTTGCCAGGCCTTACGAGAAGACTGCGCCAGAGATGGGATCGGTATCAGTCTAATCAATCCAGGCATGGTGCGCAGCCCATTTTTTGATCAGCTTTCATTTGCCCCGGCATCATATTCTGAAAACGCGATAGCGGTAGACGATATCGCTCGGCTGATATTGCAGATTATGCAAAGTAATCGAGATATAGTTTTTGACGAAATCAACCTTTCGCCAAGGGTAAAATCGATAGATTTTTCGGTATCGAAAGAAAATAAAAATAAATAATAGTCGGACTAAGCGATTTTTTAATACTATTCCAACGTCTCAATGGCTACAGGTCTACCGACATGATAACCCTGAATATAGTCGATATTGGCTTCGCGTAGTCGATCAAACATGGTGTCCGACTCGACGAATTCAGCTATCACCTTCATATCCAGACTATGCCCCACCTCGGTCATTGAACGCACAAACACAAAGCTGGTATCGTTTTCAATAATATCGCGCACAAACTCACCGTCAATCTTAAGAAAATCTACCGGAAAGCGCTTCAAATAACCAAATGAAGACAGGCCAGTACCAAAGTCGTCCAGTGAAAACTTAACACCTAACTGTTTGATAGAATTGATAAAATCTACCGACCTTTCAATGTTTTCGACAACCGAGGTTTCGGTAATTTCGAAACATAACGTGCTTTTTTCAATCTCACTTTGCTGCAAACTTTGTAGCAAAAATTCATGAAAACTCTTAGAACCAAGGCTACGCCCGGATAAATTTACCGAAAACATGATTTCCTGACCGGGTTTATGATTATCTTCCAACCAACGAATAATCTTATTCACCACCCATACATCAATTTTCTCTATCAGGTTATAGCGTTCGGCTGGTGGTAAAAAATCGCCAGGTGAAACAATGGTGCCATCCTCACTGCGATATCGAATCAGGACTTCATAATGGGGACGTTCGTCACATTCATCCATCGAAACAATCGGCTGAACATATAGACAAAAGCGGTCTTCACTGACGCCTTTCATTATTCCAGCTACCCAGTCCATCGACTCCTGCTGAGCGATAATTTTTTCGTCGTTCTCGCCTATGGAATGGTATTGATTGCCGCCATTTTTCTTGGCTAAAAAACAGGCGGTGGTAACTTTTGAATAGAATTCGGGATATTCATCGTTCATCTGACCAAAGGCCATCACGCCGATACTCGCGGTAACCTGGTATTGCTTGTCCTCCCATTCAAAAGCGGTATGCTGAATTTCAATGAGTATCTTTTGCATCACCTGCACCGCCTTATCCATTTCGAAGAACGGCATAATCAGGCCAAATTCATCGCCACCCAGACGGGATAGAATATCCGACTTGCGTACATTCGATTTTATTATCGAACCTACCTGCTTCAACAACACGTCACCAGCCGAGTTACCTCCGGTTTCGTTGACAATTTTAAATTGGTCAACGTCTAAATAAGCCAGTACATGAGATGGTTTGCTGCCGTAATCTTCGGTTACCAGAAATTCGAATCTTTGCTCAAAAGCACTACGGTTAAGAAATCGGGTCAGTTGATCATGACTACCTTCGTAACTGAGCTTGCGTCGTAGTTTACGATCCTCCGAAACGTCTTTCATTATGATGACATAGCCGACATCTTCAGCTTCAATGTCTATCATCGGGGAGGCCGAAAATTCGAGTTCTACAATATTTCGTCCGGGGTCGTAAAAAAACATGGTGTTCAATGTTGCTTTACTTTTTAGCAAATGTTTAATATCGACTATACGGTTGGTCTGTCTGTTCGAATAGAGAATTAATACTTCGTGTATCGGCTGATCTATTAGCCTTGCTTCCTTATCACCAAACAGTTTTTCGCCTCCCGGATTAACCAGCTTGATATCACCCTTTGAGCTGATAACGATTACCGGGTTGTTAATCGAATCCAGTGTCGTTGCGATAAAATCTTTTTCGGAGCGAAGTTTTTCCTCCATTTGACGACGGTTTATAGTCTCGCTCTCGAGCCCTTCAACCATTTCGTTGTATGCCAATACCAGATCCTTTAATTCGCTCGGTAGCTTTTTTTCGTTAATCGAGTCGTATTTTCCGGTTAATAATGCGCCAACAGAATTTCGTAGTTTATTAAAAGGGGTAAAAGCGTGGTTTAACAAAAACAATACCAATATCAACGTTACTAACGTCGCAATAGTTGTCACAACTAAAAACTTCCCTTTGGCATGATTGAGTCGATTGAGAAAAAGTTGTTGATCGAAAGACCCTGTTATACTAGCACCCAGGATCGAATCATCCCCGTAGAGACGATAAACCGGGAGCAAATCGCTGTCACGTTCGATTTCCGGCCAGTTGTTGGAACGATAAAGGACATTTTCGTTACTGGCGGCGATCTGCAATGGCATATCTATCTGCTGCTCGAGCGTTTTTAAACTGTCGATGGCGTAAGCGATAATCTGCAAGAAGCCACGCGAGCCGAATATTTCAATCGGTATCAAAATTTCCGAGTAAAGATTATTTTCGAACGAACAGAGTGAATTTTTTGAAATCTGCAGGCCAGAGCTGCCTTTACTAATAGCATTCAAAATTATTATGCAGCCACTATAGGCTGGCAAACTATCATCGCCGCCCTGGGCAATAATTTCACCCTCGAAATTTCTAAAAATCACTGATTTCAGGCGGAATTCATTGGTAGCCAGGGTATCGAAGTTATCCTTTAACCATGAATTCAGGCGACTCTCACCCGGGCCATTTAGCGCTTGTTGAAAAGAGTTTTTATTTTGCAGCTCCAGCGCAAATCGTTTTTGCTGATGATACAAATTGTCGATTACCTGCCGACTTTTCGCTTCCAGATCCAACTCTAACGATTCAGTTTGATTTTCTATCGCCAATTCGCGATATACATGGGTGCTATAGAAAGCCAACCCATAGGCGAGAAGGGTTAACCACAGTAGTACGAGGCTGATAAATAATTTAAAACTGTAAAGACGGGCTAACAAATTATTTACTCGATTACAAATTGATAGTTCCTATCACCCGATATTTCAAATTCCCAGAAAGGCTCGTTGAAGGCTGTTCGAGCCGAACTACTCACAGAGAATACTGAGTTTGTTGTAAATTGCATTTTGCATAAAAATACTACTGTCGCCAACAACCACGGTGGCGGACAATTTTTTATTTTGATCACAACTAACAATAGAGAGGGTAGATTCATGTAAATTACTAATTATCTTTTATCTTAAATTTCATTTACTTACGGACTTTAATTAAAATAATTATGAACACAATACTCCGGTGCCCCCCAAACCACAATAGCCCGCCGGGTTTTTTTCCAGGTACTGCTGATGATAATCTTCGGCATAATAAAATTCTTCCACCGCCGCGACTTCAGTAGTAATAGCATTAAATCCGCTGGCGGATAATTTTTCCTGATAACCCTGTACACTTTCAAGCACCGGCTCTCTCTGCATTTCGTTATAGTAATAAATTCCAGAACGATACTGTGTGCCTCGATCATTGCCCTGACGCATTCCCTGTGTTGGATCGTGCGATTCCCAGAATACTTTTAACAGTGATTCAAGCGAAACCACCGCTGGATCATAAACCACCAGAACAACCTCGTTATGTCCTGTCATACCAGTACAGACCTCTTGATAGCTGGGGTTTAAGGTATGTCCGGCAGCGTAGCCCACCGCAGTAGTATAAACGCCTTCGATATTCCAGAATTTACGCTCCGCTCCCCAAAAACAACCGAGGCCGAATATTATCTGCTCCATGTTTTGTGGGAATGGATCCACCATGCTTCTACCATGTACATAGTGCTCTGGATCGATTTGCAATTTTTCATCGCGACCAGGTAAGGCCTGATCCCTGTCAGGAATTTCAATTGATTTAGCAAATAGCATCTTAGCCTCCAGTATTTAATCGCATTGGCCCCAGGGGCCTGTCGGACTCCTGGACCTTTACCAACTGCATTAACTCAGCTCTATCCAGGCTGGCGCATGGTCAGACGGTTTTTGCATTGCCCTTATATCATAGTCGACCCCGGCATCAACCACAGACGAACGAAGGTTGTTCGAAACCAGTAAGTGGTCGATTCGCAAGCCTCGCCTTGGTTCGCGTTCAAAACCCTTGCTTCGGTAGTCAAACCAGCTAAACGTATTGTTTTCTTCTGCATGACACAATCGAAAACCATCTTCTAAGCCGAGAGTGACCAGTGCTTCGAACCACTGTCTTTCCTCGGGTAAAAAGCTGGTTTTTCCGCTTTTTAGCCAGCGTTTGGCATTGTCTTCGCCAATTCCAATATCAATATCCTGCGGCGCAATATTATAATCTCCCATTACAATTAACGGCGTTTTAGCCATGTCAAAAGATTCAAGGAATTGATTTAATTCCCTGTAAAACAATATCTTAGCCGGAAACTTTATTGGATGGTCGCGGCTTTCACCCTGTGGGAAATAACCGTTAAATACGCTCATCAGCTGACCGTTAACCTCGAAATCTCCTCCGATAAATCGTTTTTGCGACTCCTCATTATCATTAGGCAAACCGTAGTAGGCATTGCGGCAGGGTGACTTCGATAACAATGCAACGCCATAATGGGTTTTTTGACCCATGTAAATGGCCTGATATCCAAGTGCCTCGATGTCCCCGAGTGGAAATTCGTGATCCTGCACCTTGGTTTCCTGTAGTCCGATAAATTCGGGCGCATGTTTTTCGATCACCCGTTCCAGTTGATGCAGGCGCATACGAATACTATTGACATTAAACGAGACTATTTTCATAAGTGGCCTATCAAGTTAGGAATGATGGGTTCAGCGAGACGTGAAGAGGTTAGTCGTGCGACGCACCTTGCAGGCAATGGCCCAGTCCTTGTCAAAAGGCGCAACAAAGCGAATAACCTCTTCACGTTTCGCCCGAAGGGAGTGCCCCAGGTGGCCTGGCACGGGTCGCCTAAAGCGTCTACTTTTGGTCCAGCCCTTGTAAAAGGATATGCCACTCACAGCGGGCTGCACCTTATTCCAATCGACCTGGGACATTCTGCACTCATCATTCCTAACTTGATAGACCACCAGTACCTTCGGTATTCTTTGCCCTTAGTTCAGCCAGCGTGAGATCACCTAAAACAGATTCATAACTGGATTCGATATCATTTATCAAATTTAAAACTGCATTGTCGCAATAAAAACCCTTATCAGGGTCAGTTCCCTCCGCACCGCGCGCACTACGCAATATATCAATCAGGCGTATGCGACTGATCGATTTTGACGGGAGGTAATGTGGCGGATTATCACCAGAGCGGCGCACCAGATCATCGCCTTCGAGTGCATTCAATATGCGGCGTAGTATTTCCACCGGGATCTGCTGCAGTCTTGCTAAATTCTCGATCGAACTCTGCATGTCTGATTGCTGGTCGGGCCAGCGAGCAATATTCAGCATCAATTGTAAGGCTAGTTGCTCACGCATTCGAGCACCCAAATGGTCATTCAATTTGCGCCACTTAAGGCGTTCAGGGTGCTGGTGGTAATAGGCGATACTGGCACCAATGAGTAATATCAACCAGCTCATATAAACCCATATCATGAGTAAAATTATAATCGCGAATCCCGAGTAGATAGCGGTGTAGCTGGTCGAGCCTCCGGCAAATACGGCAAACAACATACCGGTACTCTGCCAGACAACGCCGGCGAGCAGGCCGCCATAAAAAGCAGAACTAAACTTGACCCTGGTATCGGGTACGGATATATAAATTATCGTAAAAGCACCTGTCACCAGCATATAAGGCAGGAATTTTCCAAATATTTCGACCAAACTACCAAGCAAGGGCAAATCGTTGATCGCCGTCAGCAATGAGTGGTTGGCTAGCGATGCAGTTACACCAAGCGCAGAAATAACAAGTGCAGGACCTATCGCCAGCAGGCCCAGATATATGCTCACACGTTGCACCCAACTTCGTCTGTTTTTTAATCGCCAGGTTTGATTAAACGCCGACTCAATTTTTCTCATTAATGTAATTACAGCATAAATCAGCGCACTAAGGCCCAGTAAACCAAGCAACCCTATTTTCATATTCTCGACAAATTCGACAACTCTTGAACTGAATTCAGCGCTTTGTTCTCCAAGTGGAGCCAGCAAACTCGCCAGACCTGGCTCTAATTGTTCATGCACGCCAAGCGATTTTAATACCCACATACTGACCGCGAGCAAGGGTATAAATGCCAACAGGGTGGTATATACCAGGCTCATCGTCCGCAGGCCCAGCATGCCACCCTGCAGATCGCGTGCAACCAGCACCATAATTTGTAAGAAGTGGTGCCAGTGGGAACGTTGTGGACCTGGCTCACAGGGGTTGTAAGACCAGATATAGTCAGCGATTTTCGTTTTGGCTTTGTTGGCGACCATAGAATATAAAGGCTAGCCCTGAAAGCCCTGTTTCGAATTCAGATATTCAATTTCCGCCTCGCTACTTTCACGACCCAAAATTTTATTTCGATGCGGAAATCGTCCGAACTGTTCAACGATACCATAATGGTGTTTAGCGAAACGAAGATTGTTTTCCAGACCAGGTCGATTGAATAACTCGACAGCCATTGCCTGATCATCGAGGCCTTCGCTATGCATGAATGGCATATACATGAATGATTTTTGATTGATTGGTAATTGCTCATCATAGACTTTTTCGATAGCGTTGCGTGCTACATCGCGCGACTGTGCCTCAGTAGAAAAGCACTGCGCGGTGCCGCGAAACATATTTAACGGCATCTGATCCAGCAATATTATTAGCGCGAGGCTTCCCGTTGCCGTTTGTTGCCAGTCATCCAGTTCTCCCTGCTTCGCCTGTTGCCAGGTATTAGCATAGGTTTCTAGCAATTGTTGGTCAAAAGCCTCGTTCGAATTAAACCAGTAATGACTGACTTCCTCAGAAAACCAGAAATTGATTAAATCTTGATACATACTTTTCTCCCTGGTGGTAAGCCACATTACTTTTTTTAGTATGGCAGTGATTTTACCAAATCACGCAATTTTCGCTGGGATTGTTTGCGGCCATTGATTTCAGAATACCGATCCAGCTGATTCCAGCTCCTATTTTGCACGGTCTTTTGAATCAACCAGGGATGTACCTCTGAGTCCACTGGCATTTCAGCAATACTTTGCATTACAAGGCGCTGCAAGCTGCCAAAACAAAGCTCGAATCCCTTGTGCCCATCAGCGAAAGCCCTCACTTCCGCTAAGTCCATTTCGCTCATAGGCGAGGCATAACGACTATAGCGTAACAGCGCCACGACATTTTCTGCGTCCATTTGCTGCAAAAACTGACACAACCATAGCGGCAGGTAGTTTTTTATGCGATCCTGCAATTGAACAACGTTATCGGCGAGTGCCGGATTAAGACTCCTGAGCACTGCCACCGAGTGATTACCGCTCGATTTCCCCATCGCGTATCCGATGTGTATGAGACAAAACTGGCAACTTTGCCAAAAAGTAGCTGTTTCAGAATCAAGCGCGAAGCTCGCGCCGATATAATCAAAACCTTCCGACTCGGCGTATTGTGTGGCGGTTTCAATTAACTGCCGCCCTACGCCAGTGCGGCGCCATGGCTCGATTACAGCAATACGCTGTACCCGCAAACCCCGGTAACTGGCAAAATATTCGTCACCAGCTTGAGCGGTAATCATTTGAGCGAGCAAATGGCCTTTGGGTCGACGTAAGCCGAGATGTATCTGCCTGCATAGCTCCTTATCCAAACCTCCCTCGTGATTTAATAAAGCCACGCCTATCAAATCATTTTCCGCCTCGGCTAAAATAACCCGAAGATGCGGATTTTCCATCAACATTCGCAGATCTGAAGGACGTGTGCGGTAGTGTGCAGAGGCCATTAACGAATAGATTTTTTCTAATAACACGATATCCCCGCTAAGCTCAGCCTGCTCAAGCACCCTGAATTGACACAAATCCCGTCGATTGTTGTCAAAAGCAATAAAACAGGGAGCCGGCTTTAATAACATCGTCGAATTCAACCAGGTTTCGAGCCGATCACCCGCGGCCCAGCGAATCGGTGCGGATAGTTCTAGTTGTCGTAGTTTTGCTCTCGGCAAACGCGCTACAAAACGCAACAGGAAACCTTGCCCGGTTCCTTCATAACCACCGGTAGTACTAGCCATCACAAGCCTGGAATATTGCCTGCATAATTGTTGCAACATGGAATAAGGCAACATTGCCGCTTCGTCGATTATCAACACATCGGCAGGTCGATGTTCGGCAATTAATCTATCCGGTGCGATGAAGTCTATCTTGATTTCGGTCTTCGACTGCAATTTTGCCTGTAACATCAAAATTGCTGCACACTGCCGAGAAGGGGCGGTCACTATGACAGTTGCATTACGATTTAAAATTAAATCACTTAGAATTATTCCGAGACAGGTACTTTTCCCCCGACCCCGATCCGCTGTAATCAAAGCGATCTGCTGACTGCTATCATCTAACCAGTCGTTGATCTCCAGCAAAACTGCAGCCTGCTCAGCCGTCCTACCTGAGAGCATAGGCGTGGGCCATGCCGTTGGTAACTCTGGTATGAGAGGAAGATTCTGCCCCTGTACTAGCATGATACCCCCACGGGTTTTGTGACTCAGACTGTTAAATAGATATTCGACGAATACTGGCTTAGCTGGTACCACCTCGTCCTGCCAGACCCCATAAAGATCTGTTATCCCGGCCCACTTATCAGGGCCCGGTGACATCAATATTAATAGACCACCGCAGCAAACCAGTCCACTCGCGATACATAAAACATCAGAATTCAAACCATCAAACAAATCCACCACCACCAAAGACGATTCGCTGCCTAATAGAGTTTCTACTTTGCTGAAACTAACTGAATTGCCTCCCAGTTCGCGTTCCGATATCACCAATACATCTGAATAGGCAGATTTCACCGCTACAAACAGCTCACTACACCAGTTCGAATCTCCCTGAATCGATAGTATCTGACGCTGGTGGGTAGCCTGCAAATATTCGGATAAGCGTTGTAACCAGATCGACATCTCATCTGAATGCACGCGCTTTGAAGAGGTGGAATTCGACATTATTGAGTGGACTGCCAGGAATATCTCTGCTTAAATTTGCATCCGCATTATAGGGCAGAGCAACTCAATGACAAAAGATCAACAAACTCAAATCGAAGCCGCAGCGTTTCGCGGGCTGATGCAACACCTACAACAACGCAGCGATGTGCAAAATATTGATTTGATGAATCTGGCCGGATTTTGTCGCAACTGTTTAGCAAAATGGTATTCTGCAGAAGCAAAAAACCAGGGACTCGGATATGATTATGCCCAGGCGCAAAAGGTAATCTATGGCATGGAAGTCGGAGATTGGAAAGCCAGGTACCAGAGCAAGGCAAGTGACGAACAAATGAAACGCTTTGACGAAACCAGCGACCTGCACGCCAAAATAACAGGCTACTAGTTTGCGGTGATATAGGCAGCCCGAATTAGCATATTTTACACCGCAGCTTCTTTATTCCTAAGTTCCCGCCGTAAAATTTTACCCACATTCGTTTTCGGTAATTCCGCACGGAATTCAATTATTTTCGGGACTTTATATCCAGTTAAATTTTCTTTACAGTGCCTTATCACATCTTCTTCTGTCAGCGACTGGTCTTTTTTGACGATTACCGCCTTAACTATTTCGCCGCATTTTTCGTCAGGCTCACCAATCACGCCTACTTCAAGCACACCTTCGCAACCTGCGATGACAGACTCAATTTCATTCGGGAAAACGTTAAATCCGGATACCAGAATCATATCCTTCAATCGATCTACAATACGAAAATAACCCTCTGCATCCATTTTTGCCACATCGCCGGTTTTCAACCAGCCATCATCAGTGAACACTTTCGCAGTTTCGTCCTCTCGATTCCAATAACCTTTCATCACCTGCGGCCCTTTGACGCACAATTCGCCCGTTTCTCCCTGAGGCAGTAAATTTCCATTTTCGTCCTGTATCGATACTTCGGTAGAGGGCACTGGTAAGCCGATACTGCCATTGTACTCGACCAGGTTCAGTGGATTAATACAAACAGCAGGAGAAGTTTCGGTGAGACCATAAGCTTCCAGCAGTGGCGCACCTGTTGCTTTTTTCCAGCGCTCAGCGACTGGTTTTTGCACCGCCATACCACCACCCAGAGTTAACTTTAGATTTGAAAAATCAATTTCATCAAATCCCGGCGTATTTAATAAACCGACAAATAGCGTATTAACACCGGTGATCGCGGTAAACGGAACATTTTTTAATTCCTTAACGAAATTCGGCATATCCCTGGGATTGGTAATTAAATAATTTTCTGCACCCACTGTCATAAAAGTCAGGCAGTTGGCCGTGAGCGAAAAAATATGGTAAAGCGGGAGGGCGGTTATAATTATTTCCTGATTCTCTTCGACCTTGTCTTTAATCCATGCATCTGCTTGCTGCATATTCGCGGTCATATTACGGTGTGTCAGCATCGCTCCTTTGGCGACTCCCGTGGTGCCTCCGGTATATTGCAGGAACGCGATATCTTCGTGTGAGGTCTGCACCGCGTTATAGGGCTTTTCAGCACCGATTTTCAATGCCTTTTTAAACGTAATACTGCGCGGTAGTGAAAATTCAGGCACCATTTTCTTAACGTGCTTAACTACCAGATTAACAATCAGTGATTTAGGGAATTTCAGCATATCGCCGAGCTGTGTGGTAATAATATGTTGAACCGGCGTTTCATCAATCACTTTTTGCACTACCTGGCAAAAATTTTCCATCACAACGATAGCCTTCGCACCCGAGTCGCTGAGCTGATGTTTCAATTCTCGAACGGTATAAAGCGGATTGGTATTTACTACGGTAAAACCGGCGCGTAGTACTGCGAATATAGCTATCGGATTTTGTAAAACATTAGGCATCATTATCGCGACACGATCACCTTTATGCATGTTTGGCAATCGCTGTAAATAGCTGGCCAAATTATCGGTCAAGCGATCCATATCAGCATAACTGAGTGTGGTGCCGAGATTAGTAAACGCGGGGCTGTCGCCATATTTAGCAACTGCCTGATCAAATACCTCCGCTACTGACTGGTAGGCATCGACATCGATAGTCTCCGGCATACCCGGGGGATAACTTTTTAACCATGCCTTATCCATAAGTGCTCCTCTTCTTAATTATATTAAATACCGCTGTTATACATTCACGGTTGGTTGAACCTAGCAAACGCAGTAAAGTCGCGAAAGTCTGCACAACCGATTGATTCACCTAGCTATATGAAAAAAGTGCTTATTATCAATAAGGTGACAGGTAATTGCTCCTGCATTATCTGCATACCCTACATCCATGTAGGTAACTACGAGTTATTTGACAGGCACTATGCGCCAATAACTCGCCTAGAGCGCCTACTTTTGGTATGCGTCTTTTCCGCGCCCAACTGCGTTTCCTAGGTTGAAAGGGATGTAGTACACCATTTTATCCGGTTCGGTTTATCAGATATGCTGACTCAATCCCAAATTTCTGACTTCCATAAAAATGGTTTCATCGTCGTAGATAACGCCTTCACTGCCGACACACTTAAACCTTTGCGCAACGATTTTAACGCCTGGGTTGAGGAGTCCGGACAGCATTCCGGCCCATTCGGCCAAATGCTCGATGGTCGCCCGCGTTTCGATGTTGAACCGGGGCATACCGCCGAACAGCCTGGTCTGCGCCGAATAGCAGCCCCGGAAGAGATATCCGACAATTATTTATCACTGGTTAAACAGGGTTCTTTAATCGATGCCGTGGTGTCACTGATCGGTAACGACGTGCGTTTCCACCATGCCAAGGTGAATAGCAAACTACCGGGTGTGGCTACCACGGTAAAATGGCACCAGGATTTCACCTTTGACCCGCATTCAAACGACGACTGCATTACCACGATGTTGTTTCTAGACGATGTGACATCGGAAAATGGTGCGCCGCGCGTGGTACCGGGTTCGCATCTCGGTCCACTTTATTCGCTCTGGCAAAACGGTGTATTTACCGGCGCGGTAAACGATGCCATTGCCGAGGAATGCGAACAAAAATCCGTCGAATGCACCGGTAAGGCTGGCAGCCTGTGTTTGATGCATACGCGCACATTACACGGTTCATCGATTAATCGCAGTGATAAACCGCGCACGCTTTATATTACCAACCTGACCAGTGCCGATGCCATACCGCTAGCTACGAATGCAGTGCCCAGTATTCATACCGGCATGATTGCACATGGCCAGGAACCAGGCAGAATTCGATCAATTGATTATGAAATGGAAATGCCAGAGGTTCCGAAAGGCGCATCGTTTTTCACCCAGCAGGAAGCGGAAGTAACGACTAGCTAGAAGCCTGTCGGACTTAGGAGAAACCTACTGCGGAAAAGCCATTTTGGCCAGATTTTCCTATCCCTTTCATTTATGTATAGGAATACGGTATGCCGGTTTCGCCTAAAACGCCTACTGTTGGTGCAGGGGCAAAAACCGGTAAATATGAGTGACTATTCGCCTCAATCGATAGAAAAAACTGACTCAAAATAGCTTTCCCTCGACAATTGCGTCCTGCATTGCCTGGAGGCAGATACTGTTGGTGTTCTACTACCGTACATCCTGTACATATCGCTACGATTACCTAAGTCCGACAGACTCCAGGAGCTCTCGATATTAACCTGGCATCTACTGTTCTTAACTGATCCAGCCCCTGCGCTCGACCTGTTTCGAATACCAAATCAAAAGTGCGGCCGCTAGTAGCGGCATTTAAATCATCATGAAGATTTCAGAGGGAGCGAAGCCGACCGTCGAACTGGCAACGCCAATTGTATGGATCAATGTCACAATCGTGCCAAGTAGTGACGCGATAAACACATAGTAGGCAATCGACTTCCTGAACAGAAGCAGAAGGCAGTCTAGCGCACCGCCAAAAACAGCAATCGCAAAACCTGCATTTAGCCCATACGGGTCGACCATCGATGATCGCGCGAGCCGTCTCGGAGAATGAGGCGAGCATGTCAGCATTCATCTGTACGAGGAAATTCACCACACCCAAAATATTCCAGATCAGTGCAACAATGCCGATTGCCCAAAACTCCAGTGAACACTACCAGGTGTCTTATCATTCATCCTATTCTCCTATTGCTTGTTACATTTATGCCCGTGTAGCTGCTGTGGCAATATCTTCCACCTAAGGCACCGAGATAAGAAATAGTATATTGAGGCTATAGCATTTTTGCTAATATTCGAATTTAACTATTTCTGCGGCCTGATAAATCATAATGCCAGGCGAACTAGTAGCAAATAAAACCGATTGGTTATATTTTATTCGTGGCCTGTCCTCTTATCTATACTGTCTTATATCTTGCTATAACCTACTAAGACTATAGCAATACACATCCATATCAATGTAGTAGTGAGATAAATCATATAGCGTTTATTTCTAGTTGTTATGGATTTTTGCGGTATTACGAGAACCGGTAAAGTTGATTTTTGATTTCTAGACATGTGTTTGATACTCCCAATTTTAATTAATTTGTGATTTGGTCCTAGTCTTCGCCATTCATGAATCCCAGTAGGTGTAACAAGCTGGTAAACAGGTTGAAAATCGAGACATACAAGGTGACGGTCGCCATGATGTAGTTAGTTTCACCGCCATGAATGATATTGCTGGTCTCGTACAGAATCAGCCCTGCCATGAGCAGTACGAACATGGAGGACACCGCCAGAGATAATGCCGGCATTTCGAAAAACACAGCACCTAGCCCGGCGAGGAAGGCCACTAGAATACCCACCATCAGAAAACCACCCATGAAGCTGAAGTCCTTGCGGCTGACAAGCGCATAGCCCGACAATCCAAGGAATATCGCACCAGTAGCACCCATCGCTGTCATCACCACTTCGCCGCCATTCGGCATACTCAGGTAGCTATTGAGGATTGGACCCAGCGTGTAGCCCATGAAGCCGGTCAGGGCAAATACGAAGCCGATCCCTAGAGCGCTGTTACGAAACTTGGTGGTCGCGAATAGAAGTCCAAAGTAACCACCTAGTGTCAGTAACAGGCCAGGATGGGGCAGGTTTAAAGTCATCGAAACACCCGCTGTAAGCGCACTGAATAGCAGAGTCATGGACAACAGTGTATAGGTGTTTCGGATGACATTGTTGGTGGCAAGAACTGTAGTTTGTGTGCGGGTTGCCGCATTGCTCATTGAAGTATTCATGATAATTTTTTCCGTTCAGGTGAATGTGTAATTTCAGTTGATTCAGCTTCATTTGGTGCAGCAAGTGAGGCTAAATCATGCTGGCCAGATGAACGACTATTGTCGCGCTGTCGAGCTAGCCGACGTCCAACTGTACGACTGGCACGGTCAGTTGCCCGATCGATAGCGACATACATATCCGCTTCAGTATCTTCGATCACTACGTCGGCTAGATGGGGTATAACTATCTGGATATGACAGCATTTGTCCTCACCGCGGCGTGGGCCATTAATATCTGACAACCGAACCATTACGCGCTGGATATGTTCATCTCTGGTACTCAGAGCGAAACCCAGGCGTCGTTTGATGTGGCCGCGCAAGGCATTCGTCAGTGAAAAATTACGTGCTTGAATTTCGATTTGCATCTTTAGTCTCCGCTGTTTCTGTCTGTTGAAGGGACAAAACTTAAGATAAGCCTATTTAATACTAAGTAAAAGTCGATTATTATTGCTATACTATTCGCTTTTAACGAAGTATCTATAAGGCAGTGATTAACTATAAACATCTTCACTATTTCTGGGTGGCTGCCAAAGAAGGCGGCATAGCCCGCGCTGGCGAACGCCTGCATTTAACGCCTCAGACTATCAGTGGTCAGCTCAGCCTGCTGGAACAGAATTTAGGCGAAGCACTATTTGCCCACGTGGGACGAAATCTGGAATTGACAGAGACCGGTCGGTTGGCATTGAGCTATGCCGAAGAGATTTTTGCACTAGGTGGCGAGCTGGAAGAAGTGGTACGCAATCTTCCTTCCGGGCGACCGCTGGTATTTAAAGTGGGTGTGGCCGATGTGGTGCCCAAGTCCATTGCTTATCGTTTATTGGCCCCGGCGCTACAGTTACCGGAATCGGTGCGTATTGTCTGCCGGGAGAACAGCATCGACTTCCTACTGGCTGAACTGGCTTTACATCGAATCGATTTAGTAATCGCTGATAGTCCCATTCCGCAGGGGGTAAACGTACGCGGTTTTAATCACCAGCTTGGTGAATGCGGTATCAGCTTTTTTGCGGTTCCGGAGCTGGCTCACAAGTTAAAGAAAGGCTTTCCGCAAAGCCTTAAGGGTGCTCCTTTACTGCTACCAGGCGAAATGACAGTGGCACAAAGTCGGCTTTTAAAGTGGTTCGACAAACTTCACATCCACCCGCGTATCGTTGGTGAGTTTGATGATAGCGCTTTGATGAAAGCCTTCGGGCAAGCCGGTGCCGGAGTTTTCATCGCACCCACTCCGATTGCCGCCGAGGTAGAAAAAAAGTATGGCGTGGTTGTCGTCGGTCAGACCGATGAAGTGCTTGAGCAATTTTACGCCATTTCAGTAGAGAGGAAAATCTCCCATCCAGCCGTGACAGCGATCACGGAGACGGCGCGTGAGTGGCTTTTTCGAAAAACACCAGAGTCGGCTGAGCGAAAAAATCAGAGGAAAAAATCATGAACGAACAGGACAAAACATCATCACGCTCTGTGGCAAAAGACGATTTTCACGCCCCCTGGGAAAAGTCCTTCGACAAAATACTCACGCCTTTCGAGGAGTTTATCCATCGCCAAACCACCAGTGGTTTACTATTAATGGCAATGGCAGTACTCGCACTGGTGCTGGCTAACGGGCCGCTGTATTCAGCCTACCAACATATCGCACACACCTCAATAAACCTCGGTATTGGTAGCTGGGCACTAGAGATGAGCCTGCAGCACTGGATCAATGATGGCCTGATGGCTTTGTTTTTTTTCGTCGTCGGTCTGGAACTGAAAAGAGAAATACTGGTAGGTGAACTGGCTAGTTTACGCAATGCGGTATTACCCATAGGTGCTGCTGTAGGGGGCATGGTGGTGCCAGCATTAATTTATTTCGCCATCAACCCGGACGGTGAAGCCGCACGTGGCTGGGGTATCCCCATGGCGACTGATATTGCTTTTGCTATCGGCGCGCTAGCATTGCTGGCGAGCCGTGTGCCTAAAGCCCTGATCACCTTTTTGGTGGCTCTGGCGATCGTCGATGATCTGGGCGCAGTAATGGTAATTGCGTTCTTCTATACCGACAGCATTGCACTCGGACCGCTTGCCATTGGCGGTGGATTATTCGCTTTGTTAATGGTGTTCAACCTGATCGGTATCCGTAAATCCCTGCCCTATTTAATTGTCGCTGCCCTGTTATGGTACGCTTTTCTGCAATCCGGTGTGCACGCGACTCTGGCCGGTATTCTAGTTGCACTAACCATCCCCGCCGTTCCCAGATACAACCCGGAACGCTTCAGTGAACACGTTAAGGAACTGATGCTACGCTTTGATGCCAGCCACCAGCCCGGCAAAAGCATCATGACTAATGATGCACTGCGCGCAGTGGTACAAACGCTAGAAAATGGCGTGCATAGTGTTGAAGCTCCGCTTCAACGTCTGGAACATGTCTGGCATATGCCGGTGGCTTACCTGGTGATTCCGGTCTTTGCTCTGGCTAACGCCGGTATCCCACTGGCATTTGATTCGCTGGGTGAAAGCTTGAGCCATCCCGTCATGCTCGGTGTAACACTAGGGCTAATACTGGGTAAGTTCATCGGTATCACTGGCTTCAGTTGGGTGTTATTGAAACTGGGTGTGGCGGTATTGCCGAAAGATACCCGATTCACCCAGATTGCCGGTGTCTCATTACTGGCCGGGATCGGTTTCACTATGTCGATTTTTGTCGCCCAGCTTGGATTCGAAGGCCAGGAAGAATTATTGCTGATGGCGAAGACAGGCATTCTTGTCGCTTCCCTGCTAGCGGGTGTCGCAGGTTTCATCTGGCTCTATCTGGCGAGTAAACCGCTAGAAGCTAAAGAATAGGAATGTGCAGTTATGGCTAATGCTTTCGCATTCACGTGGGCGCTCTTTCGCCGAGGACTTTATGAGGCTGTTGGTCGATCTAAACCAGTAACATCCTAACCTAAGAACTACCGCTTACATCCCCTTAAGAGACATTGGAATCGCCCAGTCTGATCGAGTAATCACGGGCTAATAAATAAGCCAGATCGTTCGCCGGTATGTACTCCGTTTTGCCAGGTTGGAACACCGTTGACGATCACCATTTCAATGCCAGCGGCGGGCACTTCGGGTTCTTCAAATGTTGCGGTATCGGCTATTAGTTCAGAATCAAATATTACCAGGTCGGCAAAGTAACCTGTTCGGATAAAACCGCGCTGTTTTATGCCGAATGTCGTGGCCGACAAACCACTCATTTTATGGATTGCCTGTTCCAGCGATAGCAGGTTTTTTTCACGAACATATCGGCCGAGCACGCGAGGGAAGGTTCCCCACAGGCGTGGATGTGGTTTACCGCTGCCGGGTAATCCGTCACTGCCGATCATGGTCGGTGGGTAAGACAAAATGCGTTGCAGGTCTTCTTCGTGCATCTTGAAATAAATGCCGCCTGCCGGGTATAGTTTTTCGGCCGCTTCTGCTTCGCTGCATTGCCATTGCGCGGCAACCTCGTTTAATAGTCGCCCTGCCATTTCGGGATAAGGCTCGGAGTAGGCGATTAATACTTTTTCGCAGTCGCGAATAAAATATGGTAATAGCGTAGTCGAACTGGCGATGTAAGGGTAAACGTCTAACGCGACTGATTGGGTTTGTCGTCCGGTTTCTATTGCGGCCAGGGTTTCGACACTTCGCCCGTAATTCTTCGGGCCTGCGCACTTATGGTGTGAGATCACAATTGGCGTGGATGCTTTACGACCGATGGTCAGGGTTTCTTCGATGGCTTCCATCACCTGGCCACCTTCGTCGCGCATGTGCGAGGCATAAATGCGATTGTTAAATTCGGCAAGAATCGACGCCAGCGCAATGATTTCCTCTGTGAGTGAGTTCTGCGCAGGTGGGTAATCGAGGCCCGTGCTCATTCCTATACAGCCATTCTGTAATGCTGATCTCAGGTGGCTTTGCATCAGGGAGATTTCTTTCGGGGTGGCCGCTCGCTGTAGCGATTCGCCCATTACTGAGACACGAATCGAGCTATGTCCAGCCAGAAGCGCGAGATTGACCGAAGCTGGCGCCGAAGCGAGTTTACGCCGATAGTCAGCAACGCTCGGATAAGCAAAGTCGGATTCCTCACCGATTATTGGAAACGGTGGCGGAAAGCCGCGACCTTTTTCGAAAGGTGCCAGGCTGAGTCCGCAGTTCCCGGCGATTACCGTGGTAACTCCCTGTGAAATTTTGAAACTCATATCGGGCGTTTTCAGCACCGCCAGGTCGTCGTGGGTGTGGACATCGATAAATCCCGGTGCCAGCACCTTGCCGCGGGCATCGATGGTTTGATCCGCGCGCCAGTTATCGAGGTTGCCGATTGCTACGATTTTGTCTGATTCGATCGCGACATCGGCGACTTCACCAGGCCCGCCACTTCCGTCGATCACCATCGCTCGATTAATTTTTAAATGGCAGCGCCCGTTAATATCGCTATTGTCATTTTCAATTGTCATTATTTTGTCAGGCCCGATTACCGCCATCGAGTACCAATGGATATCCGGTAATAAACTTCGCCGAGTCGCTCGCCGCGTAAAGCACTATATGCGCGACCTCCTCAGCACTGCAGACCCGGTTTAACGGCACGGCCTGTGCTGACTCGCTAAGTCCGGTCTCGGCGTCGAGCCCGCGGTCTCGAAATTCGCCTCGTAACATCGGCGTGTCGACGTCACCGGGGCAGATCGGCACGATGCGAAT
>CAXMRQ010000151.1:0-41771 GCA_964196115.1 uncultured Gammaproteobacteria bacterium | reverse complement strand
TGAATGCGGGCCTGCAGGCGGTCTGGATCAATCGTGAAAATAATGACTGGCCCGAACATTTGCAGCAACCCGAGCACCAAATTTCCAATTTGCACGAACTGGAACTGTTGTTATAGGTGTATGAATTGATTTCTGTGTTGTCAACTTTACTGTTGTTTTAACATCTCCATTAATGCGAGTCGCACTTTTTTAGCCAGGATCGGTTGAGCTTCGGCGGTAGGATGGATGCCGTCGTCCTGCATTAATTCGGCGCTGCTGGCAGCTACCCCTTCGAGAAATCTTGGCAGATAGTGAATATCGTTCTGAGTCGCTACTGAATCGTATATTTGTTGAAAGCGCTGGTTATATGCCGCACCCAGATTGGGTGGCAGGCGCACGCCGATCAGCATCACAGCGATACTCTGCTTATCGGCCAGGCTAATCATGCGGTTGAGATTATCGGTAGTTTGACTAAACTTTAAACCTTGCAGACCATCATTTCCGCCGAGCTCAATGATCAAATGAGTGGGTTTGTGTTTAATCAGCAGTTTTTCAAGGCGCTGGATTCCGCCGAAAGTCGTTTCGCCGCTAATACTGGCGTTGACCACGCTTGTATGCGGAAAACTCGACCTTATATTGGAGTCAAACAACGCGGGCCAACTTTTTTCAATCGGTATATTATACGCAGCGCTCAGGCTATCGCCGAGAATCAATACTTTAGGAAATGAATTGTCGGCACTAATCCGAGTCTGAACCAGTAATAAAAAAACAAAACTAATGACGAATAATAATTTTTGCATATCAGTGCAGGATGTGACCAAAACCGTCGATACACCCGACGGTGCGCTCAACATTCTGCAGAATATATCATTGAACGTGAAGTATCAGGAAGCACTGGTTATCAAAGGCGCCTCCGGTTCGGGCAAAACCACTCTATTGGGGCTGATGGCGGGTCTGGATCAAATTACCAGTGGTGAGATTATTTTGCTGGGCCAGCCACTCAGCGAAAAAACCGAAGAACAACGCTCGGGTATTCGGTCTGGCAAGCTTGGTTTTGTATTCCAGTCATTTCAATTAGTGCAGGGTGCCACGGCTTTACAGAATGTGATGCTACCACTTGAACTCGGCGGTGAAACAAATGCCGCCGAAATCGCCTTAAGCAGTTTGCAGCAAGTCGGGCTGGAAGCCAAAAAGGATACGATGGTTGATTTACTCTCCGGTGGTGAGCAACAGCGCGTGTCGATTGCGCGGGCTTACGCGGTCAAGCCGCAGATATTATTTGCCGATGAACCGACCGGTAATCTGGACGCTAAAACAGGCCATCAAATAGCAGACCTGATGTTTCAACTTCGTGACCAGTCCGGCACTACACTGATCCTGGTGACGCATGAAACAGACCTTGCCCGGCGGGGAGATCGACAAATTTTGATCGAGTCTGGTCGTCTGCAGGATTAAGCCTGGTTAATAGATATGTCAGGATTACCTAAAATTCAGTCTTACTGGTTGATGTTAATTGCCACCATAATTACCGTGGCGATCGTCAACACAAGCCAGCTAATTACGCAGCGAATTAGCCTGTTACTGGATCGTCAGGCGAGTGAATTACTGGCTGCTGACCTGGTAGTTGTATCGGGTAATTCATTTTCTGATGAATATGTGCGACAGGCAATTGAGATGGGATTAAAGGTCTCACATACCGTCAGCCTGAGAACCGCTGTATTCATAGGAGACGACATACAACTTGTCGAACTTAAGGCGGTTGATGCACATTATCCACTGCGCGGCCACCTGGAAAAGTCGATCGAAATTGCCAGTCAAAAATTCAGGGTGCAAACCGGTCCGGCAATCGGCGAAGTCTGGCTCGATTCAAAATTACTCACTTTGCTAGGCAGTGATGTTGAGCTTGGCAAAAGTCGTTTTGCGGCAAACTGGTTGTTAACCTACGAACCGGATCGTGGCGGCGCCCTGTTTAATCTGGCGCCGCGGATTTTAATGAACCTTGAAGACCTGGCTTCTACCGGGCTAATTATTCCGGGTAGTCGAGCTAGTTACCGACTGCTATTTGCGGGCGAGCAAAGTCAAATCGAGCAATTTTCCACCTGGTTGACACCACGATTAAGCGACGATGAGACGATACAGAATTTGCAAAATGCCCGGCCCGAGATGCGCCGGGCACTAGAGCGAACCCGGCAATTTTTTGCATTATCGATCGTGCTGACGCTGGTTATTGCGATGGTAGCGATTGCGATTACGGCGCGATATACAGCCAGCCGTGAAGCGCCGAAAGTGGCTATGTTGAGGGCCTTCGGTATATCTCAGTCGAGATTATTTCGTTTCTATAGCTGGCAACTCGGCAAGATCTGGGTAATCGCGACAATTATAGGATTACTAGTCGGGTGGTTTTCGCAATTTCCGTTGCAATGGGCGCTGGATGGTTGGTTTGGCAGGGAATTGCCGATAGTTTATGCGATAAGACCCTACCTGGTCGCAGCCCTTGTCGGTTTAATCAGTCTCGCCGGATTTAGTCTGCCTTATCTGGTGGATGTTATTGCGACTCCACCGATGCAGGTATTCCGTCATATTGACACTTCAAAGTCGATACAGCGCAGTTTGTTGATTTCAGCTTCGGCTATCGGCGCCATATTCCTGGTGCTAATTATTTTGATGCAGAATTCAAAACTTGCCGTGGCAACCCTCGCCATCGTGCTAGTAACGGCTTTGATGTTACCGATTATATTTCGATCAATGATCAATGCTCTGTTGTTTTCCCGCATACCCACATTCTGGATGCGACAGTATTTACTCAGTCGGTTGAAAACCAGTAGCCGTGGTGCGATGTTTGTGATGTCTGGATTCAGCCTGGCATTGCTGTCGATATTGTTGATCGCTGTCGTCAAAGACGAATTATTGTCATCCTGGCAGACACAGTTGCCGGAAGACATTCCCAATTATTTTCTGATTAATATTCCTACTCAACAGGTTCCGGGGATAAAGAGCTTCCTCGATCAACGCCAGATCCCCTCGTCAACTGCCTACCCGCTGGTTCGCACTCGTCTGACGCATATCAATGGCGCAGAAGTAGAGGCAATTGAGTTTTCTAACCCGCGTGCAGCACGACTGCTACATCATACTTTTAACATCAGTTTTGCGAAAAAAATCCCCGATGATAATGCCGTTGTTGAGGGTCAGTGGATTGACACGAATAGTGCCGCTGCACAATTGTCTGTAGAGCAGGGCATGGCAGAGTCACTGGATTTAGGCATCGGAGATGTATTGTCATTCAGCGTAGCCGGGGAGGTAATAGAAGTACCGATAACGAGTATTCGATCAGTGCTGTGGGAAAACTTCAAACCGAACTTTTATATTATCGCCAACCGCCAATTGATTGAAGACCTGCCTCAGACCTGGTTGCTGAGTGCGTTGATCAACGATATTCAAAAGCGCGATCTGAAAAATCTATTGGTGCAATTCCCCTCGGTGACCTTTCTCGACATCACCGAATTGATGGCGAGGATGCGTGGCATTGTTAAGCGCGCCTCCATAGCGCTGGAGTTTTTCTTTATATTTGCGGTGGCTTCGGCCTTTATTGTTTTGCTGGCTGCAATCCAGACGGGTCGGCAGGAACGTCAAATCGAAACGTCTTTGTTGCGCGCGCTGTCAGCGAACACCAGCCAGTTGTATCGCATTAATGTGCTTGAGTTTACCCTGATGGGTGTTTTAATCGGGTTATTTTCGGCCTTGTTCGCGAGCCTGGCTGGCTGGATAATCAGTGTTTACTTTTTCGATATCGATTACCAGTTTTCGGCTGCGCTATGGGGTTACAGTCTGGTTTCGGCGATCACCGTGTTAACAATTGCAGGCACTTTGGTGAGTCGAAAGGTTTATAATATCTCACCGATGAAAATTCTCAGATCCTGATGATCGATAACAACTTGGTACTCCTTCCATGATCTATCTTAGGGTGCAGCCAGTCAGGAAGCGGTTAGCTGCTAGGCGTGCGACCGCAGGACTAGCCGTAGCTAATTCAAAGGAGCACACCAACAGTAGGCGCTTTAGGCGACAACGCAGATGACTGCTTCCTGGCTGGCCCGGAGGGAGCGCCCCAAATCGGCCAATGTGCGTCGCCTAAAGCGCCTACTGTTGGTGCCTTGGCCAATTTGGGACGCTCTGCATCCTAAGATATATCATTGAAGGAGTACTAGTGCCCGACGAGAGACAACAATTAGTCGAACTCATCAGTCAAAAAATAGACTGGGACGATGAACTATCACGAGCGCTTGATTACGCCCTGAATATTGAACACGTCGATAAAAGCCGACCCCGAAGTGTTGACGTGATGAAACGTGTGCTCGAAATGGGGACGGACAGGAATACCCTGATTGCGACCCTGCTGAGCGACCCGGAACTACGCGGTTTACTCGAAACTAAGGAAATTGAGGAGCAGTTTGGTGGAACAATTTCGCTGCTTACCCAGGAAGTAAATCGCTTAAATATATTGCAGGATTGCAATCAATCCCGCATTCAATCTCCCGAACAGGCGGAAAAACTGCGCCGATTGCTGATGGCAATTATTTCCGATGTGCGGGTCATGTTGATTAAATTGTGTTATCGCGTCGAACGACTCAAGCTGCTCAAACACAATAGTTACGAAGAGCGTCGTTGTATTGCGCAGGAAACGCTGGATATTTTCGCACCGTTGGCCAACCGACTTGGCATGGGTCTGATCAAATGGGAAATGGAAGACCTTGCATTTCGAGCATTGGAGCCGTTGGCTTTCAAGAAGATTGCCACTTTACTGGAACAAAAACGCAGTGAGCGCGAGGCTTTTATTCAGCAGTTTCGTGAGCAACTTGAAAAACTGCTACTGCAGCAGGATATCAAGGCCAATGTCACGGGACGCGTTAAGCATATCGTCAGCATTTGGCGCAAAATGCAAAAAAAGAATCTTGAATTCCATGAATTGTTTGACGTGCGCGCGGTGCGAATTCTGGTCGATTCTGTCGCCGATTGTTATGCGGTGCTCGGCGTGGTGCATACCACCTGGCAACACATCCCAAATGAATTTGACGATTATATTGCCAATCCAAAGGGTAATGGTTATCAGTCGTTGCATACTGCCGTGGTGTCGGACAGCGGGCAAATTGTCGAGGTGCAAATTCGTACCGTCGAAATGCACGAAAAATCCGAATTCGGTGTTGCTTCGCATTGGCGCTATAAGGAAGGTGTGAATCTCGATCAACGTATGGAAAACAGTATTTCGGCGATGCGCGACATGCTTGAAGGTTCGGACGAGGAGGTATCGGATGTGATTTCTGAAATCTCCACCGAGGTGTCTAGTGACCGAGTCTATATTTTCACTCCAAAAGGGCAGGTGATGGATATTCCGCGCGGTGGTACGCCACTGGATTTTGCCTATGCTATTCATTCCGAAGTCGGACATCGTTGCCGAGGGGCGAAGGTCAATGGACGCATCGTCAATTTAACCGCCGCGTTGGTCACAGGTGATGAGGTAGAAATTTTAACTACCAAAGAAAGTAAGCCGAGTCGCGACTGGATGAATAAAAACCTCGGTTTTATCAAGTCGGCGCACACGCGCTCGAAGGTAAGAAACTGGTTTAATCACCAGGATTTCGAGCATAATTTACTCGATGGCAAAGCACTCTATGATCGCGTATTAACCAAGTATTCTGTCCATGGCGCTGATTTAAAAGATCTCACCGAGCATTTTAAACGCAGGGAAAGCGATCAGTTTTTTGCCGATATCGGAAGAGGACTGATTACCTCGGCACAGATTATCGGCTACTTGCAGGCTGAACCCGAGTCGGTTGATCCGTTTAAAAAAATCAAAAAGTCGGAGGCAAAGGCACCGAAATCCAAAGACGAAGTCAGTATCCATGGTGTCGGAAACCTGATGACCCAGTTTGCGAAATGTTGTAAACCAGTCCCCGGGGATTTGATCATCGGCTTTATTACGCTTAACTCAGGTATTACTATTCACAAACATAATTGCCCCAATATGCTGGCGCTACCGGAAGAAAAACGACAGCGCCTGATCGAGGTAGAATGGGGTCAGGATGCGCAATCGGTTTACCCGGTGGAGATCTCGCTCACTGCTTTTCAACGTACCGGACTGATGCAGGATGTCAGCACCATACTGGCGAACCAGAAAATAAACTTGTTGAATATCAATTCGAGCACTAACAAGGCCGAACAAATGGTATATACCAAACTCACAATCGAAATTCAGGGCGTTGGGCAGCTGGTTGAAATTATCGATAAATTGAGTCAGTTGCCTAACGTACAAGATGTCAAGCGTGTCGCCTGATTGATGAGCGGGCTTAACCGAACCTTTTGCATCGCCCCGATGATGGACTGTTCTGACAGGCACAGCCGTTTTTTCCTGCGCCTGTTTTCGAAAAATATCCTGCTATATACCGAAATGGTAACCACTTCGGCAATTATAAATGGTGATCGTGATCACCTGCTGGGATTCAGTGATGAAGAACATCCGATTGGGGTGCAGCTTGGCGGTTCAGATCCCGAGCAGCTGTATCGGGTGGCAAAAATCTGCACCGACTACGGCTATGACGAAATAAATCTGAACTGCGGCTGTCCCAGCGACCGTGTGCAGTCAGGTAGCTTTGGCGCCTGCCTGATGGCAGACCCGGCACTGGTTAGCGAGTGCGTTCAGGCACTAAAATCCGGCAGCCATTTGCCTGTTACAGTCAAACATCGCACCGGTATAAATCAACAGGACGACTACGAACTATTTCGAGAATTTGCTGCTATACAGGTTGAGGCGGGTGTAGACGCTCTGATTGTGCATGCTCGAAACGCCTGGTTAAACGGTCTCAGCCCGAAACAAAATAGAAACATTCCGCCTTTGAAATACGATTGGGTTTATCGCCTGAAACAGGATTTTGCCGATACCGAAATTATCATTAACGGTGGCATTAAAACCCTCGAACAGTCACTCGATCATTTGCAGCGGGTAGACGGTGTAATGCTTGGTCGCGAGCCCTATCGAAACCCTTATATCCTGCATAATATAGACCATGTGATATTTGCTGATACCAGTTCACAGTTAAAATCACGTCACACGCTGCTGCAAGAAATATATCCCTATATCGAGCAACATCTTATCGAGGGTATGCCGCTAACTAAAATGGTACGTCATATTATCGGCTTATTTCATGGGGAACCGAATGCCAGGCAATGGCGACGCTATTTGAGTGAAAATGCTTATCGTAAATCGGCTGGTATGCAAACCCTGTTCGAAGCGGAACAGCTGGTTAGCTAAATGATAAAAAAACGCCGCTACATTCGCTATCTGATATTGCTGTCGATTTTGTTTGCGGTAGCAGCGCATGAGGTAATTGTAAAAGCTAAAATTGCAAGTTGGGAGCAGACTCTCGAAGTTCGACTGTTTGCCATAAATGGCGACGGGAGAAGCGCCACCGGCAAATATATCAAGTCCATAAAATTAACCACATTTAAGCCTGTTGAGCGGTTTATTAACCGCCAGGCGCGGCATTACGATATCCCTATCAACGTGATCAAAGTCAGCTATGCTGGGGAATTAAAATCCAGCCCCCCTGAAGTTCCTAAAGAAAATAGCCTGCTGAGAAATATCATTTGGAGCCTGCATTTTCGCGGCTGGGCTCTGTATCAGGCTTTTCGGGTCGAAAGCGGATCCTCGGATATAGATTTGTTTATTAATTATTACGATCCCGCTTTGACTCAATCACTGAACCATTCGGTTGGGCTGAGAGGTGGATTAATTGGCTTAATAAACGGCTTTGCCAGTAAAAATTACCAGGGCTCGAACAATGTAGTAGTTGCCCATGAGTTGATGCATACGGTCGGAGCCACCGACAAATACAATCAGTTAAACCAGCCTGCGCACCCGGGTGGGTTCGCTGAACCATTCCGGGAACCTCTGTTTCCGCAGAGGCAGGCAGAGATTATGGGGGGCAGAATTCCAGTGAGTGCAACGCGGGCCATCGTCCCCACAAACCTCGGTCAGGTTGTAGTCGGCGTTTTTACAGCCGCTGAACTAAACTGGTATAGAAACTAAAGAATTAACTCTCGCAGAGGCGCAGAGCACGCAAAGAAAAACAAAAAAACAAAAAACAAAAGAAAACTAATATCTGGGTATCACAGTTGATATCGATCACTTGATAATTTGACTTGCCCAATAATTACCTCCGCGTGCTGTGGCCTCAGCGAGAGCAATAATGTTTCTTATCCACAAATTACCCTAAGTCCGACAGACTCCTGGGGTGTGGTAAATGTACATTGATCATCGTTGAACACGTAAATAAACATAACTTGCACCAGTACCGCCGTGTTTTGACTGCGCAGGACACCAGGCTAAAACGGCTGACTGTTGCGCCAGCCAATGTCTTGTTAATGGTTTCAATACGGCCTCGCCAGCTAAGCGGTCTCCCTTGCCATGGATAATCAGCAGGAACTTGAACTGCGTCGAAATAGCATGATGAAGAAACGCCTCAAGTGCGGCGCTAGCCTCTTTCTGGTTATAACCATGCAAATCGATCCGATCCTCAATCGGCAACAGGCCCTGTCGGATTTTGCGTTGTAGATTTTTTTGCATACCGCTGTTGAAACAGGCGTCTTTGATATCAGACATCAACTCAAAACTAATGCTGGAATAATCTAAACTCTTTTCGGGAACTTGAGATTGTCGTTGGGGCAGGGCAGCATTTTTAGCTCGATCACGATATATATTGATACGATCATCGGAGATTTTCTTCACCCCTGTCATCAGTTCGGCAAAAGTCTCTTGTTCGCTGGATTCTTCATCGATCATATCACTTTCCATTCAAGTGCAAATAAGTCACTGGTGAATATTAATTTGGTTTATTATTCAGCATATTTTTGCCATAAATCAAGCAATGCATATTCTTATCACCAATGACGACGGTTATCTTGCGCCAGGTATACAAATTCTGGCCGAATATCTGGCGAGCGTTGCCGATATTACGGTGGTCGCACCTGATCGAAATAAAAGCGCTGCCAGTAACTCGCTTACTCTGACTCGTCCATTGAGAGCGACCCGGATCGAAGGCAATATTTACTATGTCGATGGTACCCCAACGGATTGTGTTCATCTTGCAATTTCAGGGTTACTGGACAGCCGTCCTGATATGGTTGTTTCGGGTATTAATGCCGGTGAAAACCTCGGTGATGACGTTTTATATTCTGGTACTGTTGCCGCCGCAATGGAAGGTAGATTTCTCGGCTTGCCTGCAATAGCGGTATCACTGACGGGTAAAAAATATCGGCATTATGCGAGCGCGGCGGAAATTACGCGACAGATTATAGAGAATTTGGACAGGAATCCATTACCAGATGACTCTATTTTGAATATAAATGTGCCGGATATGGAGATCGATGCAATAGACTCTATTCAAGCAACGCGTCTTGGCTTTCGTCATAAAGCTGAATCGATGGTGTCACAGTGTGACCCTTATGGAAGGCCGATGTACTGGATAGGTCCACCCGGCGAGGTACAGGATGCCGGACCCGGCACTGACTTTTATGCAGTGGAGCACGGTAAGGCATCGGTGACACCATTGCAAATAGACCTAACCCGGCACGAGGGTATCAACCCTTTGCAGCAATGGCTTACCACCCTGAAATAATGCAACAATCATGAACTCTATTAAAAAAAATCATCAGGGAATCGGCATGACTTCGCAGCGGACTCGTGATCGATTGATACAGCGATTACAGGATCAGGGAATCGATAATGAATTTGTGTTAGACGTGATGCGCAGGGTTCCACGGCACCTGTTTATAGATGAAGCTCTGGCTCATCGTGCCTATGAAGATACGGCGTTGCCTATAGGTTATGGTCAAACAATCTCACAGCCTTATATCGTCGCAATTATGACGCAACGACTACTCGATTCAGGAACGCCGAATTCAGTTCTCGAAATCGGCACAGGTTGTGGTTACCAGACCGCCGTTTTGGCAAATATTTTTCCGCAGGTATACACCGTCGAGCGAATCGGCGCATTACATAAGCAGGCAAAACAGAGACTGGCGGAACTTGAGTTATTTAATGTCCAGTTTCGGCATACGGATGGCAATATAGGTTGGCCTAATCCACATTATCATTTTGACCGAATTATGATGACGGCCGCTTGCACCGAGCTACCCGATGCCCTGACTCAGCAATTGTCTGACGAAGGTGTCATGATTTTGCCGTTCGATAATGGAATCGACCAGACACTGACGCAAATTAAGAAAACTTCGCAGGGGCTGGAGAGTGAGTCGTTGGAAAAGGTTTCTTTTGTACCGTTGTTACCCGGACTCGCTTAATGCAATTATTCGAAAACCTGTATCGTGCTGTGATGCGGGTGGCAAAGACTAAACAGGCGCCATTATATTTATCGCTGCTGAGTTTCTTCGAGTCTTTTATTCTGCCATTTCCGCCGCCAGATGTAATGCTGGCGCCAATGTCATTAGTGACGCCGAGAAAAGCGTTATATTTTGCGGCTTTAACCTTAATTGCTTCGTTGGCCGGTGGAATAGTCGGCTACCTGATCGGTGCGTTCCTGTTTGAACAGGCGCAACCGGTAATAATAGACTGGGGATACCAGTCTGGATATGAAATGGTGACCCGATGGTTTGATCAATGGGGGTTTTGGGCTATATTAATCGCTGGTTTTTCGCCGGTGCCGTATAAACTATTTACCATCTCGGCAGGTGCCCTGGGATTGAGTTTTATACCTTTTATTATGGCATCATTGATCGGGCGGGGTGTGCGGTTTTATCTGGTGGCATGGTGCCTTGCAAAGTTCGGCCCGGCTATAGAACATAAATTGATTCGCTATATTGAAAGAATCGGATGGGGTACCGTTGTTGCGCTCCTATTTGTTATAGCGTTTTACCATACCTGAACCTACGGACTCAGGTATATAGTTAACTATGAAATCACATAAACAGATTCTGTATTCGGTAATTATCAGCCTTGCGGTCACATCCTGTGCGACTTTCAGCGAATTCATGCAAAAAAGCACTAATGCCGGATGGTATACGGTCAAAACTAGTGACACGCTTTATTCCATTGCGTGGCGATATGGGCTTGATTACCAACAGTTGGCGCGTTGGAACCAAATCGGTGACGATTATTTAATTCATCCTGATCAGCGCCTACGGCTATTTGAGCCGGATAATGCGACACTCGCCGCAGATAATACAGAACAGCCCGAATCGACAAAAATAACTCGGGTGACTGCACAAGCGAAGGTTGACGACCCTGTCAAATCGGTAAAGACGCCGCTCAAGTGGCAGTGGCCGACAAGCGGAAAAATAACCAAAACTTTCGCTGCTGAGAAACTGGATCGTAAAGGGATCGATATAGCCGGTAAACTGGGCCAGTCCGTTCACGCTGTGGCAAACGGCAAGGTAGTATATAGTGGCAATGGTTTGGCGGGTTATGGTAATCTGATCATCATAAAACACAATGACACCTATTTAAGCGCCTATGCTTACAATCAGCAGCGACTGGTACAGGAGGGGATGATAGTGGAAGCAGGGACGGTAATCTCAAAAATGGGACAGCACCCTAACGGAACAACCCGGCTACATTTTGAGATTCGAAAAAATGGTAAACCGGTTGATCCTTTAAAATATTTGCCCAGGCTGGGAGCGTGATCATTGAATTATGGGGAAGTTTAAATGACAAAATCGAATGACAAGTCGCTCATTGAAGATACCGAAATACCGGCAGAAGAACTGGTAGAAAACCTTGTGGAAGATCGCGAGATAACCAATTTAGATAACAATTCTGAGCTCGATGATCACGCTACAATTGTAGATTCGGATGAAGACACAGATATCCCCGCTATCGTAGATTCCGACGATGACAAGACAGATATAACTGCAACCGAAATTGAAAAACCATCAGATCGACGCAAATCTGATTCCCGACGAAAGGTCGATTCACGCCGTGCTTCTGATGCAGATCCGACGCGGCTGTATTTAAAGGAAATTGAAGTTTCAGCGCTGCTGACCGCAGAAGAGGAAGTGTATTACTCGCGGCTATCTCTGAAAGGCGATACAAAAGCTCGTGACAAGATGATCGAGAGCAATTTGCGGCTCGTAGTCAAAATCGCCAGGCGCTATATGAATCGTGGGCTAGCATTGCTGGACCTTATTGAAGAAGGAAATCTTGGTCTGATTCGCGCGGTTGAAAAATTTGATCCGGAACGCGGTTTTCGCTTTTCTACCTATGCCACCTGGTGGATCAGGCAAACTATAGAACGTGGACTGATGAACCAGACCCGGACTATACGATTGCCAATTCATGTTATTAAGGAGTTGAATACTTACCTGCGCGCAGCGCGAAAACTTACCCATGAGTTAAATCGCGAAGCGACGGCTGAAGATGTCGCAGAACTGTTGCAAAAGCCAGTAAAAGACGTGGTAAAAATGTTTCGCCTGGCAGATCGAGTTTCTTCGTTCGATATTCCCATGGCAGGGGAAGGTGAAAGGCCGTTACTGGATATCATACCAGACGATAATAATCCTGATCCATCCAGTCTCCTGCAAGATGAATCGGTCGTGAAGCATCTGGATAAATGGCTCGACGAACTCGATGAAAAACAACGTGATGTAGTCGTACGGCGTTTCGGTTTGCGTAGTCACCCACGTGGCACGCTGGAAGAGGTCGGACTGGAACTAGGTGTCACGCGCGAGCGAGTTCGGCAGATTCAAATGGATGCTTTACGTAAGTTACGGCGTATTCTCGAACATAGCGGCTACTCCAGGGATAATACTATCGGCTAGATTATTATTAATCTGCCGATTAATAGATCTGCAAATCGCTAGTTTTGAATAATCGCAGCGACGACTTCGCGATCCTCAGCAACGAGAATGTTAAAAGTGCGGCAAAGTGCGCCGTTATTCATCACTTCAAGACCGATACCTCGCTCGCCAAATAAACCGAAAATCTTTGCATCCGGAAATATTTGCTGCTCGCCTGTGCCGAGCAAAACCACACGTGGATTCATTTCCAGTATGGGTAGTAAGCTGGATTGGTCGATATCATCTACCGACCACACAGGCCAGGGACAAAGTATTGACTGCGGCGACAAAATCAGGCTTTCGCGGTAAGGGGTTTCGTTAACTATTATTTCACCCGCGTTATAGGCAGAAATACTATATCGACTGGTTATTTTGTCTTCGGCTAGTGGCATGATGTACTCCTTCTATGTGAAAATCACGGGTTCAGTTGGTTTGTCAGCGTTCATGGCGAGGCGCTCCTCACAGGTAATGGCCTTAGTCCTTGGCAAGAGGTGCAACGAAGTCCATGGACGCTGACAAACCAACCTGCAAGGCACCCCTGTGGTGTCCCGCCTCTGCGTTGCAGCACTTGAAAAGGACTAAGGCCATTTCCTGCGCACTGCGCCTTGCCGCGAAACACCACAGGGGTGCTGAACCCGCGATTTTCACATAGAAGGAGTACCTGTCAGGATAAATGAAAATCTACGGTCGATCAATTAGGGCCTTCATTCAGATGGTAGCGATTGACAGTCGAGGGTACATTACTTATCGTTGCGCGTTCGAAATTTCCCTTTGCTCTGATTTTGGAGATATGAATTGAAACCGGTAAAACTAGGTTTACTTGGCGTTGGTACGGTTGGCGCCAGTACGGCTCTGGTATTAAAAAATAATTCGATAGAAATAGCTCGTCGGGCAGGGCGTGACATCGAAATAGTTCATGCATCTCGCAAAACTATCGCAAATGGTATGCCCGACGGTTCCGGCGATATTAAACTGACAGCTAATCCCTTCGAAGTGGTGGACAACCCGGAAGTAGACATTGTGGTCGAACTCATTGGTGGCTACGAGCCTGCCCGAGACCTGGTGTTACGTGCTATCGAAAATGGCAAGCATGTCGTCACCGCTAACAAGGCTTTAATAGCGATGCACGGCAATGAGATTTTTGCCGCCGCTCTGGCAAAGGGCGTTAATGTGGCATTCGAAGCAGCAGTCGCCGGTGGTATTCCGATTATAAAAGCACTCCGAGAGGGCTTGAGCGCGAACCATATTGAATGGCTGGCGGGCATAATAAATGGCACCGGTAATTTTATACTGACCGAAATGCGCGACAAGGGTCGTGATTTTGAAGATGTTCTGCAAGAGGCCCAGGCGCTGGGGTACGCTGAGGCTGACCCGACATTTGATGTCGAAGGCATCGACGCGGCGCATAAGCTTTGCATTTTGTCATCACTGGCGTTTGGAATTCCGTTGCAATATGATGCAGTTTACACCGAAGGCATTACCCAAATCTCCACCGAGGATGTGGTTTACGCCGGACAACTCGGATACCGTATCAAACATTTGGGCATTGCGCGACGCACTCCTAAAGGTATCGAAATGCGCGTTCATCCGACGCTTATTCCAGACAAGCGTCTGATTGCGAATGTCGACGGCGTAATGAATGCAGTACTGGTTATGGCGGATAAACTAGGTCCCTCGCTGTATTACGGAGCTGGTGCGGGTGCTGATCCGACAGCTTCGGCTGTTATTGCCGACATAATCGACGTTGCGCGCACCATCACCACTGATCCTCAAAATCGTGTGCCGCATCTCGCATTTCAGGCGGATCAGATTGTTGATATTCCGGTAATGCCGATTACCGAGGTTTCTACCGCCTATTATTTACGCATGCGTGTAGATGATATTCCGGGTGTCATGGCAGACATTACGCGCATTATGGGTGAAAGCGAAATCTCAATCGAGGCTATTTTGCAAAAAGAACCCGAGTCGGGTGTTGCGCAGGCGACGATTATCATGTTGACGCAGAAAATTCGCGAAGCGCAGATGGATAAGGCGATTGGTAATATTGGTAAGCTGGCGACAGTACACGGCACGATTCACCGTATCCGGGTAGAAACGCTGGGTGACGATTAATTTCGCTAGCTCGATATCTCTAAAGGGCACTTCTAAAATGAGGTCTTCAGTCGAGCAACAGATAATTGCTCTAAATTCAGCTCATTTGTTAGAAATCGAAGCCCTGTTACAAGACAGTGAATTGCCATATAAAGACTGTGATGAGCACCTGAATAACTTTTTTGGCATAATTAATGGTGATCGTTTAATAGCCGTCGGGGCGCTGCAATACAAAGGTTCAGTCGCGCTATTACGTTCAATAGCAGTTTCACCAGAGCATCGGGGCCAGGGTCTGGCAGCTACGATAACTCAATATTTACTGGAAGTGGCTCGATCCAGTCATGTGCGTGAGCTATATTTACTCACTGAAACCGCGCAGCGCTATTTCTTAAAATTTGGCTTTTGCTGCGTCCAACGAGAGGCTGTCCCGGATTATATAAAAACGACCCGACAGTTCGAAACACTGTGTCCATCCAGCGCGCAGGCCATGCGCCTTTATCTGTAAATTGACAGGCAGTTTTTATATGACTCGGATCATTTCCAGGATTAGCTAATGTCTGCTCATTCATCTTCAGGCCAGCCCGGATTTGCTGAATTCGTCGTACTCGTCGCTTTAATAATTTCGCTGGTAGCCTTATCGATAGATGCGATGTTGCCGGCACTACCCGAAATAGCGGCAGATCTCGGCTTTGAAACTGCTAATGACGCGCAGTTCATCATATCCATGCTATTTATCGGCATGGGTTTCGGGCAGATAATATTCGGTCCGCTATCCGATAGTATTGGCCGAAAACCGGCTATCAATATCGGCTTCGTGGTATTTGTTATCGGATGTCTGTTGTCTATATTTGCACAGGATTTCAACGAGATGATGATCGGCCGCTTTTTACAGGGACTCGGTGCGGCCGGCCCGCGAATAGTATCGATTGCTCTGGTGAGGGATTGTTATGAGGGTCGGCAAATGGCGCGCGTAATGTCTTTTGTGATGACCATTTTTATCCTGGTTCCGATTATTGCGCCGGCGATCGGGCAGCTAATCGTTAACTACTCGACCTGGCATTATATATTTGTTCTATTTTTGCTACTGGCTGTAATTGCGATGATCTGGTTTAGCCTGCGGCAAACTGAAACCCTGCCTCCACAGAAGCGAATCCGATTTTCTGCAGGTCAAATAATGCGTGATATTAAATCGATATGCTCGATACCGACGGCTATCGGCTACACCATAACAATGGGATTTGTATTCGGCGCCTTTATCGGATATCTCAGCAGTGCTCAGCAAATTTTTCAGACACAATATGCACTCGGTAATCAATTTGCGATCTATTTCGGTGTGTTGGCGGCGTCAATTGGTCTGGCTTCGCTGGTTAATGCGCAAATGGTCATGCGGTTTGGCATGCGTCGTTTATCAAGTATTGCGATGTCTGTTACCGCGGTATTATCTGCCCCGTTTTTCCTGCTCTCACTGTACTACCAGGGCCATCCACCACTCGCTATGCTGATGGCTTATCTTCTGCTGATATTTTTCTTGTTTGGCATCATGTTTGGCAATTTAAACGCACTGGCTATGGAACCTTTGGGAAAAATTGCGGGCCTGGGGTCGGCCGTGGTTGGTTCAATCTCGACACTGATTTCGGTGTTGTTGGGCGTCATTGTCGCGGACGCCTACGACGGCACGATCCTGCCGTTGGTGGCTGGTTTTTCCGTACTCAGCATCCTTGGTCTGATAACAATGGTTTGGATCGAAAAAAAAGCAGTGAAGTTTTGAGCACTTCTTAACTGACGAAGCGAATCACCTCTTCTTCTATGTCATGTTTATCGATAACCGATTTGTGACAAATTGGTTTATCGAAAAGAGCACTAATCGTTGCAGGTATATCAATGCCGACCACCTGCGCTATTGATTCAAGAGCCTGCTCATCAGAACTACCGACGTTGCCATTGATTGCCTGATCGATTACTGGTGAAAACTTGGTCCACTCCGCAGTCGAATAAATAATTGTGGCCAGTGATTTTGTCGACAACGACTGTCGAGATTTAAAGCAGGTAGCTGTATGCGGATCCATCAGGTAACCGTTTTCAAATGCCTGGCGAATGTAGGCTTCCCCTTCCTCGTCGGAGCAAAAATCCGCCGCGAATATTACCTGAATTTGTGCTAATTCATCACTGTCAAGTTGATAACAACCATGCTCGTCAAGCTGTTGCATCAGATCACGAGTTCGACAATGTCCGAACAGATCAAATAATATACGCTCAACATTCGATGATTTGAGAATATCCATGGCCGGGGAGGTAGTCGTAATTAACGATTTGTTGGCTATTTCGTAACAACCAGTATTAATCCACTCGGTAAGTACATTATTTGCGTTTGACGAGATTACGATGCGCTCTACCGGCAGGCCCATTTTCCGCGCGTAATAGGCGCCAAGCGCATTGCCGAAGTTACCGCTGGGAACATTCAGATAAACCTTATCGCCGAGCGAAATGGCCTGCTGTCGCACCAGTTCCAGATACGCATGCACGTGATAAACGATTTGAAACAGGATACGACCAAAATTGACCGAATTGGCAGCAGATAATGCTATCCCCTTATCCGTCAACTGCTTTTTGAAAGACGCTGATGCGAGCATCGATTTTAACGCCGATTGTGCATTGTCGAAATTTCCTTCGATACCGAGAACCTTCAAATTAGCGGCGTCTTCGGTGACCATTTGCAACCGCTGTACATCCGAAGTACCTCCATCCGGATACAGACAAACCACGCGAATATTATCCTGATTTTTGAAAGTTTCCAGTGCTGCCGGGCCGGTATCGCCGCTGGTGGCTGCAAGGATTAAATATTGTTGATTACGCTGTTGCGCCAACGAGGATAAAAGCACGCCAAATGGTTGCAGGGCAATATCTTTAAAAGCGCGGGTTGGCCCATGATAGAGCTCGCTGACATAAAGCTTATCGTCCAACCTGACTAGCGGGACCGGATTATTCGGATCGTCGAATTGATCGTACAAATCCACCGCCTGTTGCAGGACGGCCGAATCGATATCTACATCGAACAGAGCAATTATCGCCAGGGCCAGAGATTTGTATGATTTCGCTAACTGGTTTCGAAGAAAATTCCGCTCAAATTCGGGTAAGGCAGTAGGGCAATAAATACCACCAAACGATGCGATAGGCGATAAAATGGCATCAGAAAATTTAACCGATTCGGCACGACTTCCATCGTTTCCACGTGATTCTTTAAAAAGCATTGAGTTTACGTCGGGGCAGCAAATTGGCGAAAAAACGAATTATATAGAAGCACGAGGTCCGAACAACCTGTTTTCAGCTGTTGTTGCAGACTTAACCCGGAAATTTCATAAATTTGCGCAAAGATCGCGCAGTATATTGATTTCACAAGGAAATATCCGAAGAAGTCTCGTATCAATGATTCCGAGCGACTGAGGAACTATTTCTTGTGGAATCAATAGGCCAGTGAGATTGTGCATGATTTATGAATTTTCCGGGTTTAATGTGTATCCTGAGTAAAATTTACCCGCTTTGGACTTCTCCTTGACGCCAATAGTGCGTAAAATCCGCCGATTAACCAGTGCTATCAAATTCAGGTCATAAATGGACAGCTTAGCCATAGGTTTTTGACTAGGCCCTATCTGGGAACTGCCTGCATTAAATTGTTTTGAGATCCGATGTCCAATATCGATAAAATTAACCTGCTCAATCTGAACCGTTCCGGTCTGGAAAGCTTTTTTGTTGAATTAGGTGAAAAGCCTTTTCGCTCGAAGCAATTCATGCAGTGGGTTCATCAACGCGGTGTCACCAATTTCGCAGAAATGACCGATATGTCGAAATCCTTGCGCGATACGCTCAGTGAAAAAGCCTGTCTTAAATTTCCTCGTATTAGCACGACGCAGCGATCAAAAGATGGCACGCGCAAATGGCTGCTCAGTTTCGATGGTGCCGAGAACGCAATCGAGTGTGTATTAATACCCGAGAAGTCTCGCAACACCCTGTGTATCTCGTCGCAGGTTGGCTGCACCTTGAACTGTAGTTTTTGCTCTACCGCGAAACAGGGTTTTAATCGCAATCTGGATACCGCTGAAATCATCGCGCAATTACACCTTGTTCACCATAGCCTTTTGCGTGAAGGCAATGCACAGGGTGTTAGCAACGTGGTGATGATGGGGATGGGCGAGCCGTTGATGAATTTTGACGCCGTGATGGCCGCAGTCGACATGATGTGTGACGACTACGCCTATGCGCTGAGTAAAAGACGTGTAACCATTAGCACTGCAGGTGTGGTGCCTGCTATGGAAAAATTGCGAGATATGACCGATGTTAGCCTCGCGGTTTCACTCCATGCACCGAATGACGCCTTACGTGAGCAACTGGTGCCGATTAATCGAAAATACCCGATCAGTGAATTACTGAGGGCCTGTCGTTCCTATATCGACGGTTATAAAAGTCGAAAAATTACCTTTGAATACGTCATGTTGGATGGCGTCAATGACAGCCTTGAGCACGCGAGGCAATTGGTTAAACAGATTGGTGATATACCCTGCAAATTGAATTTGATTCCTTTCAACCCTTATCCGCATGCAATTTATCGATGTTCGGATAAAGCGACCATAGATCGATTTCGAGACTACGTATCAGGTAAGGGTATCATCACCGTTACGCGGCGCGCCAGGGGCGAAGATATTGATGCTGCCTGCGGTCAACTGGTTGGGCAGTTTAAAGACCGAAGTCGCAGAAGTCAGAAATATCAGTTAAGTCTGAGTGAAATTGGCGGGGTATCGCATGCACACTAGAAGTCTGGTGTTTTTATTATTGCCACTGCTATCGGCCTGTGTCGCAGTCGTAAACGGGCCTACCGATACTGAAAAAGCCAGTGAAATAAATGTGCAACTGGGAATCGGATATCTGCAGCAAAATAAACTTGAGTTAGCTAACGAGAAGCTGCTAAAAGCCCTGCGATATAATCCCAAATCTGCTTCTGCACACAATGCATATGCGATATTGCAGGATCGTCTTTTAGTCAAGGACAAGGCGGCCTTCCATTACAAAAAAGCCACTACACTCGATCCGAAAGATTCGCAGGCGGCTAATAATTATGGTATTTTTTTGTGCCGCAATAATAAAGAGGCCGAATCTGAGAAATATTTTCTACGAGCACTTAACAACCCGTTATATAGAACACCCGAATATGCTTATACCAATGCAGCACTGTGCTTGCTCAAGATTAACAGGAGAGATGAGGCAATTGTCTATTTAACCAAGGCATTGGCTGCAAATAGCAATTTTCCGATTGCGCTGATTACCATGGCGAAGATCTACTTTGATGACCAAAACTTTAAAGGTGCCAAGCTATATCTGGATCGCTATCATCTGGTGGCTAAACCCAGCGCGAAAAGTCTCTGGTTATCTATTAGAGCCGAATTGGAGTTGAATAAAAACAGGGACGTCGATGAACTGGCTAACCAATTGCAAATCGGCTTCCCTGATTCGGATGAATATAAATCCTGGCTAGCGATACAATAATATGACGCCATCAAATATCATGCAGGAAGACATTGGCAATAGCCGAAGTATAGGCCCCGGCGACCGTTTGCGGGCTGCACGAATTGATATGGAATTGTCGATAGAAGATGTTGCCACGCGCATGCACCTGAGCATTGCCATACTGGAAGCAATTGAAGAAAATAATTTCGACGATATTACAGCGCCAATTTTCGTCAAGGGATATTTAAGGGCCTACGCCAGAATTGTTTTGTTAAACGAAGATGAAATGATTCAGCAATACCTGAATTATTACTCCGAAGAAGATCCACCAATCAGTTCTACCAGTAATTTAGCACCTGAGATATCCTCCGACGATGTACGTATAAAGTGGACTACCTACCTGGTGATACTCGGATTACTGGTGTTATTAACGGCCTGGTGGTGGAATCAATACCAGTTAAAGACTGACGTGGTTTCGCTGGATGCCGAGCAAGATGGCGCTATACAGTTACGGCAGCCAGAAGTGATAAATGATACTGCAATTGACGGGGCTGAAACCGCTACTGAAATGGCGACGGTTACAACCGAAGAAATTAATGTTTCTCCCATAGCAATTGAAGAACCTGCAGTATTAACTACAGTGGAAGAAGTGCAGGAAGCAGTAAGCTCTGAAGCCCAGCAGGCAGAAATTGACGAAGCAGTTCAAGCGGTATCCGAAGAAGTTGTACAACAAGCTGAAGAGGCACCTGTCGAAGTTCCTGACGAGGAAGTTTCCCGTGTCGCACCTATAGGGGATGAGCAGCTCAAGATTGTCATTCATGCCGATACCTGGGTCGATATTAAAGATGCCAGTGGTCATCAACTGGTACGAGATTTAGTATCAGCCGACCAGATATTAAATCTTACCGGTCAAGCGCCATTTGCAGTTTTCCTTGGTAATGGCCATGGCGTCGAATTGATTTACGACAATGAAACAATTGATATTTCTGACCGCATCAGAGACAACAATACTGCAAGATTAAAAGTTGGCAGGAGTTAGTGCGGAATCTTCACCAGAATGGTGAGACTGACACTAACAATTCATCTTATAATTAAATCTTCTTAATACATGTTTAGTATGCGTTGTAAAACAGGTTATCTCCTAAGATTCGTTTCCCTCGTCAAGTATCCGGACATTTCATGAGCAAGCAAATACAGGTCGTTCGCGGAATGCACGATATTCTGCCGGTCGATATGCCCGTCTGGAACCAGTTAGAGGACTGTTATCGATCACTGGTTGAATCCTACGGATATCGACAGATTCGAACTCCAATCGTCGAAAAAAGCGCTCTGTTTAGTCGTTCCATTGGTGAAGTGACCGATATCGTCGAAAAAGAAATGTACAGTTTCGAAGATCGTAACGGCGATAGTCTGAGTTTACGTCCGGAAAATACAGCCAGTGTGGTGCGAGCCGGTCTGGAGAATGGTCTTTTCAACGACCAGCAACACCGTCTCTGGTATTGTGGTCCGATGTTTCGGCATGAACGACCGCAAAAAGGTCGCTATCGACAGTTTCATCAATTTGGAGCAGAAACTTTTGGTATGGCCGGTGCTGACATTGAAGCGGAGCTGATTTTTCTGGCAGCCCGATTCTGGAAACGTCTCGGGCTCGAAGATATCAATTTAGAGATTAATAGCCTCGGTAGTAGTGCGTCGCGCGGGCAGTTCCGGGAAATACTGGTTGGCTATTTCAGAGATCATTATGTGTCGCTTGATGAAGACAGTCAGCGACGCCTGGAAACCAATCCATTACGAATACTGGACAGTAAAAATCCTGACATGCAGGCGCTTATAGATAATGCGCCGCGATTAAAAGACAACCTGGATCAGCAATCAACCGAACATTTTTTGGAATTGATGAATATTCTCGACGCCCAGGGACTCGAATACGAAGTAAATCCTCGGCTGGTTCGAGGCCTGGACTATTACAGTCATACCGTATTTGAGTGGGTAACAGATACCCTCGGTGCCCAGGGTACTGTTTGTGCTGGTGGCAGATATGATGGGCTGATAGAACAACTCGGCGGGCGAGCGAATTACGCGGCTGGATTCGCAATGGGTTGTGAGCGCTTAATCGCCATGTTAATCGATCAGCAAAAAGCACAAACTGAAGCTGGCTGTGATGTTTATCTGGTGATGCGCGGTGAACAGACAGTAGCAGTCGCACACAAACTGGCGGAGTCGTTGCGTGATCAGATGCCGCAGTTAACCTTGCTGGTGCATTCCGGTGGTGGTAGTTTTAAGAGCCAAATGCGCAAGGCCGACAAGTCGGGTGCCAGGATTGCTCTGATTCTGGGTGAGTCAGAGATCGCGGCAGGTACGATTAGTATCAAACTAATGCGTGAACCAGATCAGCAAATCCAAGTTGCGCAGAGTGATTTAGCTTCGCGTTTGGCGGATATGCTCTAACTTCAATATTAAAATTTTATTTCGAGGTAATTATGGAAACTGACGACGAACAGGTCGAAAAACTGAAAAAGTGGTGGCAGGAAAACGGACGTTCGGTGATAGCGGGAATAATCATCGGTGTCGGTGGATTATTCGGTTATCGCTACTGGGTCGATTATCAGGAATCTCAGGCCGAAGCCGCTTCTGCGCATTTTGTGCAAATTATGGAAGCGTTAGAATCCAGCAACTCTACGACTGTTGTCGAACAGGCTGACACCCTGATTTCTGATTACTCGGGTACTGAATATGCCACGCTTGCCAGGTTCGCACTGGCACGAAATTTTGTCGAGGCCGGGGAATACGAACAGGCACAAAGCCAGTTGCAGCAAATCGTAGGAAGCGTCGGTGATGCGCCGTTGAGCTTCCTGGCGAGAAAACGTCTCGCGTTGATTCAGTTGCAACTATCGCAGGCAGAAGCTGCCTTAGCCACGTTGTCGGTAGAATTTCCGCAGGCCTTCAGTGCGAGTGTTGACGAATTGAAAGGGGATATTTACGCCCATCAGGGTAAGGCTAAGGAGGCCGCTAATGCCTACCGTAAGGCTTTAGCGGCAACACCGGGTCCGGCGAATGGAGAGTTTGTGCGGCAAAAACTTGAAGATTTGGGCAGTACAGGATAAACAATAGTGAGACTCGCACAACTAGGTTTTTTATTTTTTGTATCTTTATCCCTGCTGTCGTGCAGTAGTAAGGAGAATAGTGAACCGCCGGCAGAATTGATTGCAATTGAAAACGCGTTGCGCGTTGGTATTGACTGGAAAACCGATACCGGTGCCGGCATCGAAACTGCGTCGTATAATATGCGACCATTGCTGCTGCAAAATCAGATTTTCAGTGTTGATACTGAAGGGCTGGTGAAGAGCATAGATGCTAAAAGCGGCAAGGTGAGCTGGAGTGTTGAAACACAGGTAGCGGCAATCACCGGGCTTGCGGGCTCGTCCGAGGTCATCGTTGCCAGCTCCCGTGATGGCGATTTAAATGCTTTTGATCTGTTAGACGACAATCTCAAGCTGCGCTGGTCAGTTCGATTAAAAGGAGAAATACGGGCGCAACCACAAATTGATGGTCAGCAGTTATTCGTGCGAACTGTAGATGGTAAACTATCTGCATTATCGCTGATTGACGGCAGTATTCAATGGACTGTAAGCCGCCGCGTGCCTGCGTTATCACTTACCGGTAATAGTCGGCCGGTGGTGACGGGCGATCTGGTGATAGCGGGATTTGACGATGGTAAGATTTCTACTTTTAACCGCGCGGACGGCCAGACGGTATGGGAGACCATCGTTAGTAATCCCAGCGGACGCACAGAAATTGAGCGGCTGGTTGACATTGACGGTCAGTTTATTTTAAAAGATGGCATTATCTATGTTAGTTCCTATCAGGGTAGACTCGCAGCCATTCAGGCGACTGATGGCAATGTACTCTGGTCGCGCAAATTTTCCAGTTACCAATCAATAGTTGCCGATGATGAAGCACTTTATTTGAGTGGTGAAAAAAGCCATATCTGGTCTATCGATAGACGCACGGGCAGTGCGTTCTGGAAACAGGAAGCATTACACTCGCGAAAGATTACAGCCCCTCAGTTGGCGGGCGACAAACTAGTTGTGGCTGATCTGGAGGGATATGTACATTGGCTTGATAAGTCTGACGGTGCACTCAGAGGACGGGTTCAGCCAACCGATTCGCGTCATATCGCACAGCCACTGGTTTGGAATGAGAGAATCATGGTGATCGATAGCGAGGGTACCCTGTCTTCGCTTTATCTAAAGACGCCGTAAGTTTAAGCTTACCTGTAAAGGCGTCCAGCAAATGATTCCGGTAATCGCACTGATCGGTCGACCCAATGTGGGTAAGTCGACCTTATTTAATGTATTAACCCATACTCGAGACGCGATTGTCGCTAACGAGCCGGGGCTAACGCGTGATCGTCAGTACGGCGTCGGCAAGCGAGGCCCAAAAAAATTCATCGTTGTTGATACCGGGGGTTTAAGTGGCGAAAAGCAAAATCTCGACGACTTGATGGCGCGTCAAACTCTACTAGCAATCGAAGAAGCAGACGAAGTTTTGTTCATGGTAGGCGCGCAGGACGGCATTACCAGTGGTGACGAAATGATAGCCGACCTGGTGCGCAAATCGGGGAAGTCCACCAGCGTAGTGATTAACAAAGTCGATGGCATTGATCCGGCACAGGCGCAGGCAGAATTTTTTGCCCTCGGGTTTTCACGAGTCTATATGATATCCGCCGCGCATCGAAAAGGGGTAAATCCGATGCTCGAAGCTGTTATGCACGGATATCCCGAAGAGCAGCCTGAAAATGACATCCAGCAGGGTGCTAAAGTCGCCGTTATCGGACGACCAAATGTTGGTAAATCCACATTAATTAATCGGCTCACTGGAGAGGAGAGGGTTGTTGCCTACGATCAACCCGGTACCACCAGGGACACCATCTCGGTACCTTTCGAACGTCGCGGCAAACATTACACGCTAATCGATACGGCTGGTGTGCGTAAGCGTGGAAAAGTACAGGAAGTGATCGAGAAATTCAGCGTCATTAAAGCGCTCGAAGCAATTGAAATAGCCCAGGTTGTGGTCCTGGTCATCGATGCCCGCGATGGCTTAACCGATCAGGATTTAACCCTGTTGGGTTATGCTATTAATAGTGGACGCGCTCTGGTAATAGCGGTGAATAAGTGGGATGGTCTGGAGCCTGAGCAACGTGACTATAACAAAAAAACATTAGCGCGCCGGTTATCCTTCGCCTCTTTTGCGACACAGCATTATATATCCGCTTTACATGGTACCGGCGTCGGCGAAATGATGAAGTCGATAGACCAGGCCTATGCGTCGGCCTTTATGGATTTTAACACACGCCATTTAACCGACCTGCTGGAAGAAGCGGTATTTAAACATAACCCACCACTTCATAATGGCAGGCGAATTAAACTACGATATGCCCATCAAGGTGGTCGCAACCCGCCGATAATCGTCATCCATGGGAATAAGACCGAACATTTGCCCAGCGCCTATGAACGTTACCTGATGAGTTTTTATATTAGCAAGTTAAAGTTGAAAGGAACCCCGGTTCAAATCGAACTTAAATCAGGCAGTAATCCTTTTGCTGGAAATAAAAATAATTTGAGCGACAGGCAGCAAAAAAAGAAGAAACGACTGATTAAACACGTCAAAGGTAAGAGCTAGCCCCAGGATTCACCACTATCACTACTTATTGCACTTAAAATAATCAATTTATTGGCGTAAAAAGAGATAAATGTCAAAAAAATCATCAAAATCACCAATAAAAATGAAGTTTTATTAGATATAACATAGACTTGGGAGTATGAGCTTACAAAGGATATTAATTACCAATGCAAAAGGTGGCTGTGGAAAAACAACCATTGCTACGAATGTAGCCTCGCATTATGCCAGTCAAGGTATGAACGTAAGATTATTCGATCACGATAATCAGGGGTCATCGCTGGCCTGGGTCGACCGTCGCTCAAACGAGGTTAATCTCATCCATGGTGTCGATGCATCGAAAAATTTCGACCATCGTCTGACCCGTTCCTGGCAGTTGCGGGTGCCTTCTGATACCGATGTCGCAGTCATAGATACGCCGGCGGGCGTCGATATTTCGGAGCTTGCTGCATTGTTTCAGCAAAACGATTCGGTACTTATTCCGGTATTGCCATCCCCGATCGATATTCACGCTACCGCGCACTTTATCAAGGACTTACTCACCACGGGCAAGGCGCGCAAGCAAATGGTTAGACTTGCGGTAATTGCTAATAGAGTTCGAAAAAATACAGTCATGTACCACGCGTTGGAAAGATTTCTGTTCAGCCTGAAAATTCCATTCATTTCCAGTTTGCGCGATACCCAGCTCTATACCAAAGCGATCGAACTGGGTGTTGGAGTTCAGGAAATCAATTCGGCGCGTAATAAGGTTGATAAAGATCAATGGGCGCCTATTATTCGCTGGTTGGAGACACCGATAATAAATCAGACAGCCGAAGTACGACCACTGTTTTCACAGTGGAAAAGCTAGGCTCAGTTAAAGCTGAGCCAGTAAACAAAAACTATTTCCTAAACCCAATTAATTTATCCTCCCGGGCATAAAATTTAATGCCGCTGTGATATTATCACGCCACTATTTTTAAGAAACTTCAGGTTATGAAAACATTACGGATAATAGTCCTCGGGCTCGTCTTTGGTAACTTTGTAAACCAGGTACAGGCAAACGATTTTGAGGTTGCTCTTAGCTCAGACACCGCGCAGTTTACCTTCCGCTCAGACTCAAGCCTGATTGGATGGGGCGGCGCGGATTTAGGCTTCAGTTTTTTCTACAACGAGGCAGATGACGTCCTGGCTCAAATCAGTCTGATGCAAAACAGATTACCTTCGAAGCAAAGTCCACTCACGTTAGGTGTCGGCGTTAAGGCTTATTTAGGCCAGCTTGACGTAAGAGATGAAAATATTATGGCCCTCGGAATTGGCGGTGAAATCCGTTACACCTTCCCGGGTACTATGCCAATGGCTGTTTATCTGAACGGCTATATTGCGCCAGATATAACCAGTTTTTCTGATACTGAAGAGATCAGAGAATATACATTGGGCTTTCAGATTGAGATTTCACCACAAACAATTGCTTTTGTTGGAGTCAGAGATATTGAAGTAGATGATACCAGTGGATTCACCAATGAACTGGACGATGATAGTGCACATGTTGGTGTAAGACTGACCTTCTAAATTTCACTATTAAGGTTGTAGCCCGGAAAATTCATAAATCATGCACAATCTCACTTGTCTATTGATTCCACAAGAAATAGTTCCTCAGTCGCTCGGAATCATTGATACGAGACTTCTTCGGATATTTCCTTGTGAAATCAATATACAGCGTGATCTTCGCGCAGATTTATGAAGTTTCCGGGCTAGATCAGGCCTGGCTTTTTTCTACGGCAGGAATAAGGCGGGATCAACCCAGGTGCCATTCAGCCCGAGACTCCAGTGTAAATGCGGGCCGGTAACTCGCCCGGTGGCGCCTACCTTACCGATGATATCGCCTTTTTCAATTTGTTGGCCGAGTGAGACATTTATCTCGCTCATGTGAGCAAATAGGGAAATCATTCCCTGCCCATGGTCCACGTAGGCTAAATTTCCACTAAAGAAAAAATCGCCAAGCTCGATAACCCTGCCTTTGCTAGGCGCGAAAATCGGAATTCCCTCGTCTGCCGCGATATCCATACCGCTGTGTGGTCGTCTCGCCTCACCGTTAAAAATGCGCCGACGCCCGAAGCTACCAGTCATAATTCCTTTGGTGGGTTGTAAAAGCTCGACATCGACTGCCGACGTGGAGTAGTGTTTCCTGGCTTTTTTCTGCCGTTTTTGCTCCGCCCAGATACGATTCATATCGCTGGCATAAGGATTCACTTTGCGCTTATCCTCAATATTGATACGTTGAGTCGTGTATTCTTTATTGGCGACATTAAAGAATTTTTTTTGCAGCGCAGATTCGTCACCCCATTTCCCGCTAATGAAATATTCACCGGGTTTCAGGCTCAGGGGTAGACCGACGATAGCGTAGTAACTTTCATTCTTTTTAGTAATCAATACTGGTTTGTCACGAAATTTAAATTGAGGCGTTTTAATTGAGTTTCCCAATTCGATAACTGCCACCCCGCCAGGTACCAGCAATTGTTTAGGGAAGGCCAATAATAATGGTGAGTTTGCCAGCAAAAATATTGCCAGTGGTATTAGAAAATGTTTATGCATTCAGTTAGGAATCTTGTTTTATTGGAGCGAATTATACAAGCTATTTCTATTCGTGGAAGTTAACATATTTGAACTTATGGTTGTTGTTAACAGTCATAATTTCCTTTACCTGATTGTCGATTCAGGTTAATTATTGTCGACCATTTTTTTAAAATTAATCAATACTCGGTGCTAACAATTTTGTGAAAGTTTTAGGAGAAATTAACAGTAGGTTACTGATATTTGGGGGCCCTTACAGCAATCTGACCGCTACCAGTGCAATGCGTTCAAAGGCCGATGAGTTAGAAGTAGGTTCCGAACAGATAATATGTACCGGCGATCTGGTGGCTTACTGCGCAGAACCCCAGCAAACGCTTGATCTGATTCGGGACTGGGGTATCCATGTAGTGATGGGTAACTGCGAAGAGTCCCTGGCAATGGAACAAACAGACTGTGGATGTGGTTTCGAAGAAGGTAGTAGCTGTTCGGTTCTGTCAATCGCCTGGTATGAGTACGCCAATCGGCAGGTCAACCTTGCTAGCCGACAGTGGATGAACGGATTGCCGAAGGCGATAGAGTTTCAGATGAAAGGTCATCGTTTTCGGGTCGTACACGCCAGTGTAACCAGTATCAATGCGTTCGTGTTTGCATCGACTTCTACCGAGACAAAACGAAGCCAAATATCAAATACGGATGTCGATTGTGTGATTGCAGGTCATTCGGGTATTCCATTTGGGCAAGGTATCGATGAAAAATTCTGGTTGAATGCCGGTGTTATCGGCCTACCGGCAAACGATGGCAGCTGCGATGGTTGGTATATGCTGCTCGAACCAGACGAAACTGGCTTTCAGGTGAGCTGGCATCGCTTGTCTTATGACGCGAACATAAGTCATGTTTCAACAAAAGAGGCAGGAATGGCAGAGTATGCACAGGCACTGGTCGACGGTCTATGGCCAAGCATGGATGTGTTACCAGCCGAAGAGCAGGCTCAACAGGGAAACAGGCTGGAACTGTCTCCCATCAGCGTAAAGTCAATCTAGTTCCTCGTTCACCCGGTCTAAATGTTCCACCCAGAGCACGGTGGCGCCTGCTACTGAGACCGGCATGACAATAAAATTCAATAGAGGAATACTGGTTAATACCATCACCGATCCACCGAATCCTAAAGACAGCCCTCTGCGCCTGGAAAGTATCTGTTTTTCACGCGCGAAACTGAGGTCGTGATTGCCCATCGGGTAGTCCAGGTATTCGAGCGAGATTAACCAGGAACCAAATATCACCCATAGTAATGGTGCAAGAAAATTGATCAGCGGGATAATGCTGACCAGTAGCAGTGCAGCCGACCAGAGTAAAATATAGACCAGCTTACGCAATTGCGACAACACACTATCGTGCATCATTTTTATAAAACTATTGCTGGAACCGGGTTCTTTTCCGGTGAGTTTAATTTCTATTTTTTCTGCTAGTAGTGCGTTAAATGGTGCTGCCACAATATTAGCAATCGGTGTAAAGGTGAAAAATACTATGATAGCTGTCAGTACTGTGATTAACAGCCAGACGATCCAACGTAGAAAATCGAGAAATCCCGGCACGTAGGACATAGCTGATTCGACCAGTGGTGAGAACTGCGCATAACCAACCCAGATGAGACCGCCAAACAACAGGATATTGATTAACAACGGCATGATGACATAGCGACGCACGCCAGGTTGCCTGATGATCTTCACGCCACGGCCGAGGCAGGTAGCGCCTGTCATGATGTCAGAAATCATTTTATGCCTCGGGACTAACCGGGTAATACTACTGGTTCAGGTGCGACCCAGTTATCGGCGCGGTGCTCAGCTATTATCTGAGTGTATACACCCCCTCGAACATTAAAATCAGCAGTTACACGCATAAAACGAGGTGAAATTGCCGCTACCAGATCAGATAATATCTTATTGGTGACCGCTTCATGGAAAGCCCCCTGATCACGGTAAGACCAGAAATAAAGCTTCAGGGCTTTTAATTCTAGACAAAGTTGATCCGCAATATATTCCACCTGGATGCTGGCAAAATCTGGTTGGCCGGTCAGCGGACACAGGCAGGTGAATTCAGGCGTATCGATGCGAATCGTATAATCACGATCGGACTGTGGGTTATCAAAGGTTTCCAGTGTTGTTGATGGAGCGGTACTCATGTGTGCTTCTCGCAAATAAATAAAAATTATTAATAAAGCGCTAGTACATACTTGCACAGCGAGTCTTCTAAACAACGCGGGATTTTACACTAAGTAGATGTCGGCTGGCTGCCTGTTTTCGAGTATCGGTTAATAGCCAAGAAAATCTTCGATGATACTGTTGCGCGCGGATACAAATGATATACTCCGATGCCCGTAAAAGCTCGATTATTCAAACCTGATTTATGCGTTTAAGCCAAATCAAAATTGCTGGTTTCAAATCCTTTGTGGATCCAACCCGAATTGCATTCCCAACTAATATTACCGGCATAGTCGGGCCGAACGGTTGTGGTAAATCGAATGTCATCGATGCGGTGCGCTGGGTAATGGGCGAATCTTCGGCTAAAAACCTGCGTGGCGAGTCGATGGAAGACGTTATTTTCAGTGGTTCTTCGGCAAGAAAATCGGTTGGCCAGGCTACAGTCGAACTGGTATTTGATAATTCTGACGGTCGAGTCACTGGCGAATACGCCAAATACAACGAAATCTCGGTAAAACGTCTGGCGACTCGCGCCGGACAATCGAAATATTTTCTCAATAATACCCGTTGTCGGCGACGAGATATTGCCGATATATTTCTTGGTACCGGACTAGGGCCACGCAGTTATTCGATTATCGAACAGGGAATGGTGAGTCGAATCATTGACGCCAAACCGGAGGAGTTGCGAGTTTACCTGGAAGAGGCTGCAGGAATATCCAAATACAAAGAAAGGCGTCGAGAGACTGAAACCCGAATTCGCCACACGCGGGAGAATCTCGACCGACTAATCGATCTGATTGAGGAAATTGAGAAACAACTGCTGCGCCTTGACAGGCAGTCGAAAACCGCCGAGAAATACAAACTTCTCAAGCAGCAACTACGCAAGATTGAGGCAGAAAGTCTGTTATTGCAAAAAATGGCTTTTGACAAAGATATTACGACGCAAACCCAGAAACTAAATAGTGTCGAAACCTCGATGCAGGAAAAACTCGCCCAGTTTCGTAATGTTGAAAAACAGATAGAGGAATGTCGTCAAAAACTGGTAGAGGCTAACGAGCAGCACAACCAGATACAAAGTCAGTATTACCAGCTGGGTTCAGAAATTTCGACTCTGGAGCAGGGTATTGAGCACCAGAATAAATTGCGCCAAAACAATGATCAGGAGCTCGAAAACGTTCGGCAGTCACTCATTGAATCGCAGAAAAATAAAGATATTGACAGTCAGAATATGGCAAAGCTTGAGTCCGATCTGGCTATTATTCGCCCCGAGCTTGATGCCATGTTGAAGATGCTGGAACAACACCAACAAAATGTGGCCGACAGTGAAACTGAAATGAATAGTTGGCAGGAAAACTGGGATCGATTCAACGGCGAATTTCATCAGATCCACGAAGCCGCACAAATCGAAAATCGCAGTATTGAACATATTGAAAGGCAGATGATTCAATCTGAACAACGACGTAACCGGCTACAGGAAGAACTTGAGTCACTCGATACCTCGCCACAGATTAAGGAAATTAAGGCGCTCGAACAGAATTCAGAGGCAAAGAGTCAGGAGCAGGCAGTTACTCTGGAGCAGGCTCAGTCCAGGGTAGAGGAAATTCAGAAACTACGCGAATTAATCGACAGCCAGTCAATCGGGCTGGACGAAAAGCGCGGTCAGGTGCAAACCCTCAGAGGGCGCCTTAGCGCACTCGAAGCCCTGCAACAGCACGTGCTCACTGAGCCGGGTGATGAAGTGCGACAGTGGTTGCAACGAAATCAGATCGATTCGGCAAAACGCTTAACCGAAATAATTAAAGTCAAAAATAATCTTGAAAAGGCTGCTGAAGTTGTTCTTGGCCCCTTTTTAAGCGCCTATTGCCTGATGCCAGGGACTGGGCTACCTGCTTCGTTAGTGCCGAATCATAATATTGCCTTATTTGAGCGCTATAATAATCTGCGTTCTGACCCTCCGCACAGAGACTGGCCCCGGCTGCTCGATGAAATCGACTGCGAGGTTAATTTAGCTTCATTATTGTCTGGAATTTATCTGTGCCAGAATGCCCTTGAACTGAGTCAAAGGCGCCCGATGCTTGAAGCGGGTGAAAGCCTGGTTACTGCCGATGGTCTATGGGCTGGCCCCAACTGGTTGTTACAGATAGGCGACGAAGATCAGCGTAGCGGCCTGTTATCACGTGAGCAGGAAATATCCGCTATTCGAAAACAACTCGACGAAATCACCAGTTCTGCGATGGCGCTAAAATCGCAGATTGATGGTGACCGCACACGATTACAGCACAGCGAGCATCAACGCGAGGAAGATCAAAATGCATTACGCCAATTGCAAAACGAGGCCTCCGATATTCGCAACCAGTTAACTCAGCGCAAGGCGCGTATCGACCAGGTGCAGAGCCGTCATATGCAGCTACAACAGGAATTGCAGGAGCTGGTCGAATTTCAACAAAAGCACAAACTTGAGCTGCAGACCAATAGTGTTAAACGCAACGAGTTGCTGCAACAGATTGAGTTGAAATCGCTAGACAAATCGGCCCAGCAGGTGCAAAAGGAAGAGTTACAACAGAAACTGATTGCAGCCCGAAATACGCTACAGGAGCACAGGGAGAAACACCATGGAATTCAGATGCAGGCCCAATCGCTGGAATCTTCGTTGGCATCGACGCAATCTAATAGGCAGCGTGCCAATCAACAGAGTGAACAGTTCGAACGACGAATTAGTGAACTGACAAACGCGATTGAAGATGCTGTTAAGCCAGTCGAATCGATGCATAATTCACTGCAAGCCCTGCTGCAAAACCGAAGTCTGAATGAAAATACTCTCAGTCACTCGCAGGAAAAAGTAACTGTACTGGATACCCAGCAACGTGATCTCGAAGTACAAAGAAACCAGTTACAGCAGGCCTTAGATGAAATTAGAGATCATCTCGAAGCTGAGAGAATGCAAAGTCAGGAGTTAATTATTCACTGCAAAACTGTCGATGAACAATTGCAAGCTAGCGGATTCGATTTAGAAAATTTAAAGATCGAACTCGATGCAGAGGCTGAAATAGGCGAATGGCAAAACCGCGCAGAATCCTTGAATAGAAGAATTGAGCGGCTCGGACCCATTAACCTGGCGGCGATTGACGAATATAAAGAGCAAGCGGAACGTAAGCAATATCTGGATGCGCAAAACGAGGATCTTGTTTCGGCGTTAGCGACTCTGGAAACCGCAATCCGTAAAATTGACAAGGAAACCAAAGACCGGTTTAAAGAAACATTTGATCACGTCAACAGTCGAATCGCGGATCGTTTCCCCAAACTATTTGGCGGCGGTGAGGCAAGACTTGAATTGACCGAAAATGACTTACTCAATACAGGTGTTATGATCATGGCCCGCCCACCGGGTAAGCGCATCACTAATTTGCAGTTGTTGTCGGGCGGGGAGAAGGCATTGACAGCAGTGGCGTTGATATTTTCTATATTCGAACTTAATCCGTCACCTTTCTGTATGCTCGACGAAGTCGATGCACCGCTGGATGATGCTAATGTGGGTCGTTTTTGTGCGATGGTCGAAGAAATGTCAGAGCAGGTGCAATTTATTATGATTTCTCATAACAAGATTACTATCGAGATGGCATTAAATTTAAATGGTGTCACCATGCACGAGGCCGGTGTTTCGCGACTGGTGTCGGTCGATGTCGGTGAAGCTGTCAAACTGGCCGAGGCTTAGTTATGAAATGTAAGCAGTTTATATATGCGGGGTTTGGAGTGAGCTGATGGATGCTTCGGGACTACGCTGGGTGCTTGCGATTATCGGTATCGTCCTGTTAGTTGGTATATATTTATTCGGATTACACCAGAGTCGATTGCGTAAACGAGCAGCGGTAGAGACTTTCACGCGCGAAGAAATTGATTCAGCCTTCATTGAGGATGAGCAACTACGCGAAGAGCTCGACAATTTAAATCAAATTATGAATCAGGGTGAGCTTAACGAGGATTTCGATAAAATCACCATTAATCCGGCCATTGAAGATATGACTCCGGTTAAGCTGCCAATGCCGGATATTTTCGTCGCTGATGTACTGGCCGAAATCGACGAGAAAAACCTGATCAGCTATTGGCTGAAACATGCTGATAATCGCTTGATTACCGGTGAAGAAATAGAGAACGCGATTATGCATGCCGAATTACGGCTTAGTATCGATGGCTATCTTGAATACGGTAAACCGGGTGAACTCTATTTTAACATCTCAAGCCTTTCCTCTCCGGGTCATTTCAACGATATAGATCAACTCGATTTTACATCGCTCGGATTTAACTGTTTTATAGATCTGAAATCTAACCATGATGCGGAAATATCCTACGAGTTGATGTTGAAAAAAATAGATGAACTAGTGCGACTTCTAAATGTAAAGGTGTACCAGACCAATCATGAGCTGTTGACAATTAGTCATATCACACAAGCTCGGAAAATGTTTAAGGGCTAAATTAGCCTTAGCGAAACCATGTCCGCCCCCGAATCTGTCATCACTGAAATTAGCGACCTGAGAGAAGAGATCAATTCGCATAATTATCGCTATTATGTGCTCGATGATCCGCAAATAACTGATCAGGCCTATGATCGACTATATCGAAAACTGCAGCAAATTGAGCAGCAGTATCCTGAGCTGGTAACAACCGAATCACCCACCCAACGCGTTGGCTCGGCACCCGCGACGCATTTTGAGTCGGTCGCGCATGAAGTTGCCATGCTATCGCTGGATAATGCCTTCGATGACGACGAAATGCGCGCATTCGAAAAACGGCTGTCTGAGATGGTGGTTAGCAATGGTTCGAAACTTGCCTTCACTGCTGAACCGAAGCTGGATGGACTGGCAATTAGTCTTTTATATAAGCAGGGCAAACTGGTTCGCGCAGCAACACGCGGTGACGGTAAAACCGGAGAGAATATCACTGCGAATGCGAAAACACTGCCGTCGATACCGCTGCAACTGGTTGAGCATAACTCGAAAATGACAATTGAGGTGCGTGGCGAGGTATATATGGATCATGCAGGGTTTAAGGCCTTAAACCAGCAGCAGGCTCAAAACCAGGGAAAGATATTTGCTAATCCACGAAACGCGGCTGCCGGTAGCCTGCGCCTGCTCGATTCAAGAATTACGGCTAGTCGCCCGCTGACTTTTTGCAGTTATGCAATCGGCTGGGTTGAAAATGGTGAATTACCAACTGGTCAGTTTCAGCGTATGCAATTCCTGCGATCAATTGGATATCCGATAAGCCCTTACATAGAACGTGTTGAGGGGGTTCAGGGCTGTATTGATTATTACCAGAAAATTCTATCGCAGCGTGATTCACTGCCTTTTGAAATCGATGGTGTGGTGTTTAAGCTTGATGATATCGATCAACAACAACAGGCCGGGTTAGTCTCAAAGGCGCCACGGTGGGCAATCGCCTATAAATTTCCTGCCCAGGAAGTCATGACACGCTTGCTTGACGTCGACTTTCAGGTGGGTCGAACCGGTGCTTTAACACCAGTCGCCCGACTCGAACCAGTTGCGGTGGGGGGTGTGATAGTAAGCAATGCGACACTGCATAATATGGATGAAATTGAACGTAAAGATATTCGTATCGGAGATGTCGTCATTGTACGCAGGGCAGGCGATGTGATTCCAGAAGTCGTCTCTCCGGTAGTAATAGAAAGAAAGCAGGATCTGCCCCTGCCGCAAATGCCACAACGCTGCCCGGTATGCGATTCCGCGGTGATAAAAAACGAGGGGCAGGCTGCGTATAAGTGTTCTGGTGGTCTGATATGCGCCGCACAACGTAAGGAAGCTATCAAACATTTCGCGTCGCGCAAAGCCCTCGATATCGAAGGTCTCGGGGATAAGCTTATCGAGCAAATGGTTGAGCTCAAAATTATTCAATCTATTGGTGACCTGTATCATCTCGAATTGTCGCAAGTTGCCGCATTAGATCGTATGGCGCAAAAATCGGCGCAAAATTTACTGCAAAGTCTCGAGCTGAGCAAGTCGACAACTCTGGGGCGATTTATTTTTGCGCTCGGCATACCTGAAGTCGGTGAAACTACTGCAGACACACTGGCAAATTTTTATACAGACCTGGATAGCATCATTGCTGCTGATATAGAATCGCTACAGCAGGTCGAAGATGTGGGGCCGATTGTGGCGCATAATGTGGTTCAGTTTTTCAGTCAGGAACAGAATCTTGAAATTGTGCGGGATTTAATAGCACAGGGCATTCACTGGCCGAAGATTGCCGCGCCCGAAGCTACCGCGAACCTGCCCCTGCGGGGTAAGACCTACGTCATAACAGGCAGCCTGGATGGTTTGTCGCGAGATCAGGCTGCGGCTCAGTTGAAGGCACGTGGCGCTAAAGTGAGTAGCAGTGTTTCAGCCAAAACCACTGCGGTAATCGCTGGAGAAAAGCCGGGTTCAAAAGTCAGTAAGGCAGAGGCGCTGGAAGTGGAAGTGATGGATCAGCTTCAATTCGAAGCCTTGCTCAAATAATCGGTTGGCAGGAGAAATAGCTCAATATGAGTAATATTATTTCGGAGTCAGAGACAAAGAAATATGTCTATGCTGTGTACATATTGCAGGCATTGTCTTTTATTTTTCTGGTGACTGCGATAATAGGCATTATTATCAACTATGTTAAAGATGAGGATGTAAAAGGTAGCTGGCTTGAGTCGCATTTTGAATGGCAAAAAAAAACCTTCTGGTATGGTTTATTGTGGATGCTACTCGGCGCTTTAACCGCGTTTTTGTTAATTGGTTATGCGGTATTGAGTGTTACCGTGGTCTGGTTAATATACCGCATTGCCAAGGGCTGGATTTTTCTAGTTGATGGCAAGGAATTATATCGGTAGGGCCGAATTTATTCGGTCAATTATTGAATGAGGTCGAATAAATTCGACCCTACGTATAGATAATATTGTAAATTTGGAAGGTAAAATATTATGAACGATGACCAACAATGGCGCGAAAAACTAACACCTGAGGAATACTACGTTTGCCGCGACAAGGGAACCGAACCACCATTTAGCGGCGTTTATAACGACAATAAGCAAGATGGAGATTACCGCTGTAAATGTTGTGGTGAACTTCTGTTTCGTTCAGAAACCAAGTACGACTCCGGTTCTGGCTGGCCCTCTTTCGATCGACCGATGTCTGAAGATAATATTCGCTATAAAGAAGACGGATCAATCGGGATGCGACGTACCGAAGTGATGTGTGACAAGTGTGGTTGCCATCTGGGGCATATGTTTGAAGATGGCCCGCGAGAAACCACAGGTAAACGATACTGCATCAATTCAGCTTCGTTGAATTTTGAAGAAGATCAGAAGGATTAAGTGCAATGAATGAATCACAGTTTAACCAGCTTGCCGAAGAAACCATGATCGCGATTGAAGAAGCAATAGAAGCCTCGGATGCTGATATCGACTACGACAATGTAGCCGATATACTAACGCTCGAATTTGCCAATGGCAGTCGCATAATCATCAATAAACAAACCCCGTTGAGCCAAATCTGGGTGGCCGCCAAATCGGGTGGATATCATTTCGACTACGACCCCGATCATCAGATATGGTGCCTGAATGGAGACATTAATCTGGACTTGTTTTCGCAGTTAAATATCTATTGCTCGCAACAAAGTGGCGAACAGGTAAAACTGAATTAATTTTTTGTCTGGTTTGAATAACCGCCTGCTATTGCTGCGCGCAGTAAAATACCTGTCTGGACTTTTGGCGCTCGCCTTAATATTTGTCCTGACAGACTTTACTGTCGATATCCGGCCGCGCGAAATTCATTCCAGCTACCGTTTCACCCTGCCACAAGCATCGTTCGATAAACCCTTTTGGTTAAGACAGGACAATCTAACGATTCTTTTTATACGCCGTTCCAGGCAGGTTATAGACGATATAAGTAAACGCAGCGCAGACCTGCAGGACGCAAACTCAGAGCTCAGTAGTCAGCCCGAGTATGCCAGGAATATTTTAAGATCCAGAATTGCAGAGTATTTCGTCGCCTATGGTTTAGGGACTGATTTAGGCTGCCCTTTAAAGGCGGATTCCGAAAATACGCTGCAGGAATCTTGCAGTACTGCCAGATACGATTATGCTGGTCGTGCAATTAACGGAAATAGCCGATTTTTAAATTTGCGAATTCCCGATTATACTTTCAATCACGATTTCAGTATTTTGACCGTGAATCCGTAATTACCACATTGATAGATACTCATATGCCTTCATTTGATACCGTCTCCGAAGTTGATCATCACGAACTCAGTAATGCCATCGATCAGGCCAATCGGGAGATTGGAACACGTTACGATTTTAAGGGATCTGATGCCAAAATTGAACAGGTGGATACCCAGCTTACGCTTAACGCGGAGTCTGACTTTCAAATAAAACAGATGACGCCAATACTGATGGAAAAAATGTCCAAACGCGGTATTGATGTCAGTTGCCTGGAGTTTTCCGATGTCGTCGAAATGAATAAAAGGGCGCGCCAGCAGGTTATGGTCAGGGAGGGCCTGGATCAGGATCTTGCGCGTAAAATCGTCAGATTGATTAAGGATTCTAAAATTAAGGCTCAGGCAGCGATACAGGGTGACCAGGTTCGAGTTACTGGCAAAAAACGTGATGATCTGCAGCAAATTATGCAACTGCTACGGGAGGCCAATCTTGGCATCCCGTTGCAGTTTAATAATTTCCGCGATTAACATCGGGCGTTGGGGTTCCTGGTGTCATTCCAACCTACGGGTTGTTGTCAGATAAATATCGAATCGAATCGTTTTTTCGCGAAATACCAGGTCAGGTAACAGGTCTGACAAAGGTGAAGCTTTAGCCGGTCTTTTTACTACCACGCGTTTTTTGGCCTTTTGCAGGGCCATTTCGAAGCAAGTTTTTATATCCTGATTTTGAGTGAGCATTTGCAGGATTTGCAAACCCTTAGTCGGCTTTGCGCTCGACTTATGATCTGGAAACATCGGATCCAGATAAATGCAGTCAAAGCTGTCCGCATGATCGTGGTTTTGTAAATAATCGGCGCTGCGATTATGGATCATGGTTATTCGGCTGGCGGCTGCTGTAGAGCGTTTAATGGCGCGGGCGCAATTTAATGAATGGGCGCTAATCCTGTGCACCAGTTGATTTTGTTCGATAGATGTAACGTCGTGACCATGACAGGCTAAAATAAAACTATCCATTCCCCAGCCGCCGGTCAAATCCAGTATTGATTTTATATTACGTTGTTTATTATTACAGGCCTTCAATAAAGCCTGATTAGATTGCTGGGCTCTTTTATAGAAATGCTTATCCAGGTAAGAGTGTTTATAGACGATATTGTTGGGTGGCTGTAATAATTTGACGATTAGTCCGTCATCCAGTAATACGAATTCGAGCTGCTGGCATAAATACTCTGAATAATCTCGAAAGTATTCGGACTCTACGTCAATTTCAGCGACTGTATTCAATACTGTAAGTGTCAATAATGCGGCGGTTTTTCGTCGCCACTGATTGGCTGCGGAAAATTTGTTTTTAAATCAAGGTACTGCTGCTTGAGCGATTGTAAATCAGACTGTAGCTGACTGATTTCCAGATCCTGGCGTGTTGTAATCTGATTGAGCGCCTGAATCGTATATTCCTGCTCGGAATATAACATTTCGAGGCGAGTAATTTGGGAGCTAATATCCTCATTCATCGTGGTCTAGTATTAATTGAAAGTGGGCATATTATCAAAATTTTGGCTGCTTTCGGAATATCAGGCCTAAAATTTCAATTTATCACCAAAACTGGCAATAAATTTGCGTGCTATTTATATAAGTTAATATCGCGCGACTTCCTATTATGTGGCATTATTTGGCTGTGTAACTGGAATGCAGTAAGTTAGTCAAAGCAAACTTGTTTCTCGGTTGAAACTCCGCGTTTCATACCTGATTCTACAAAAAGGCTAAGCCTGGCTACTGTGATGTTTGGCGTCAAAATAAATGCAGCGGGAAGATAAGGCCACGAATCCTGCTATCGGATAATAAAGAGGTTAGTTGTGGGTGATACAACAGAATTCAACATTAATACAATAGCAGAAATAGCACAAAGAGTTTCCGCCGAAAATAACCGTCGGCAGCGACAATCGGATACTATTCAGTCGCTTCTTAAAGAGAGGCAGGAAGTAATACTCGCCATGTGCGATCTGGCCGAACTTGAATCAAAGGATATTGGCGCCGATGCTATTCTGGAAAATCTTAAAAGCTTTAACCAGGCTCTGGTTGACTATACCGCGCTTGGGCATTTCGAAATATACGAACGCATCATCGATGGAAAGGAACGCCGCGAAAAAGTAAAACGAATCGCTAATAGCGTTTACCCATCGATATCTTCCACTACCGAATACTTTGTCGATTTCAATGACAAGTATGATGGTGCCGACGGCCAGGACAGTCTGGTCGACCTGTACAAAGATTTGTCGTCTGTCGGCGAGGCAATGGCTGCAAGAATCGAATCAGAAGATCAATTATTACGCGAATTGGGCGTTTAGGGATCCACAACGCCGTCGGTCAATTTACCGTTTTAAAATAATAAGGATGATGCTCTCGCAGAGGCGCGGGGCAGACAAAGGGAAAACAATATTTCGGATTGAAAGAATCCTGCTGATACTACGGTTTCCCCCACATCTTGCAAAGAAAATAAAATTACTCCATCCCCCTTCCTGCCCTGCGCCTACGCAATAGATTTATCCTAAGTCCGTCAGGCTCCTAGGGTAATGCCTGATTAAATGGTTTAACCTCGACTGAGGCGTATACCCCAGTAAGCAAATACGGATCCTGATTTGCCCAGTTCTGGGCATCCTCCAGGGAATCAAATTCGGCAATAATAATGCTGCCGGTAAACCCTGCGTCTCCGGGATCACTACTATCGATTGCCGGATTAGGACCCGC
>CAXMRQ010000150.1:0-16722 GCA_964196115.1 uncultured Gammaproteobacteria bacterium | reverse complement strand
GGCTTTGATTAACCAGGGGAAATGATAGTGCAGCGAGGTCACCTGCGAGTCCGGGCAGGCATTGGCGAAATCGATCAAATGCCAGTTGCCATCCTGGCGCAGTCCCTCGCAGGAATTAAAATTCCAGCCAAAAAATGCGTTGATCACCAGGGTTGTGTCGGCCAGCCGCTGTGCCTGGTCAGCAGGCAGGAAATTGTAATCCATGCGATATCGGTCATGCAGTGGCGCAGCCGGGTCATAATTAACGAAACGGAATTGAGGTCCCAGGCCAACGCAACGCACGAAGGCATCGTTCGGTATCACTCCTTTTTGCAGGTTCATGATCCGGGTGCCGCTGATGTCGTAGGCATCCTGTAGTTCCTGGCGATTATTAATGGCGGTAACACCAACCCAGGCGCCGCCATCGTAGGGCTTCATGTAGAGCGGGTAGCCGATCTGATCGCCAATGGCGCCCAGATCGAATAATTTTGCATATTTGTTCAGGGTCGCCTGCAGATCGGCGGACTCTTCGTATTCATTTGGGGGAATCATCCAGGTTTCCGGCCCGCGGAAACCCAGACGCATCATAGCGGCATAAGAGGTGTGCTTTTCCATTGACTGTATAGACCAGGGGTTGTTGTAGACGTACAGGTCATTTACCAGCACGGCTTTCTTGATCCACTCGCGGGAAGTGTTAAACCAGTGTGTCAGGCGGTCGATTACGACATCGTACTGGCAATCCTGGCTCAGATTGAAAGGCTTTATATACACCCGGTCAGATTCGATGCTGACCGTATCGCCGTTAATTGGGAGTTTTAATTCAAGCTGCTTTAGCAGTGCTTCGTAACACATCGGCCAGCAGATATCAGCACCGAGGGAAAGACCAATTCTACGCGTAATGTTTGCCACTGACATTTCCTCGATGATTAAGGGATCGACAATAATACTGTCTTCCCGGTGAATGAGCCATTTCTATGGCAAAAGGAATAGCGTATTTACTCGTAAACCATCCACAGCGGTCCCGGAAACAACCAGGTGAGTCCCTGACGCAGTCGATCCCGCCAGTTTTCCCAGTTGTGGGCATCGCGTACTTCTTCGAATAAGATTTGCATACCCTGGTCTTGCAGTACCGGCAACAGTGAGCGGTTTTCGTAAATCAGCGATTCGTAGATGCCACAGCTCATGTAAATTTTTTCGGCTAATGCGTACGGGTTGTTTCGGTATTCATTGACAAACTTCGCCACGGGGTCGAACAATGGCTCTTGTTTATGATGACCAAGGTCACTAAAAACGAAAGAGCCGGATTGCAACAGCAACTGACCAAATAACTGGGGATTTCGGCCGGCCGTATGCAGGGCGGCAACACCACCCAGGCTGGCGCCGACCAAACCCCGGGCCTTGCTGTCGTCGAGCAGTGGAAACTTTGCCGATACCGCGGGTAACAAATCTTCGCTGAGAAATCGGGCATGTCTCTCGTCACCGGTATATTCGACGAGTCGATCGGGAGAATGGGTCATAGCGACGATCATGGCTGGAATTTCCAGACGATGGATCAGGTTGTCCAGTACGTTCTTAAGATCGGCGTATCGCAGGTAATCCGGCCCGTCATGCACCACCAGCAACGGATAGCTACGGTTTCGGCGGAACTGGGCTGGCAGGTAGATTTCGAGCTCGCGGGTTTCCTGGAATGCACGACTGGCGATTTTGAGCGTGGCCAGGTTGCCGCTACGAGATTCAGGATCGTGCCTGGTCCAGCCTGGTCGCCGGTAACCATAGCCCTGACACACGGAATTTGCGCCAAAAGGGTCATGCGCCAATACGCCATTCAGGTCATCCAGCACTAGCTGTCGTTCCCCGTTAGTCACCACTTCGAACTTGTATTCAAAACGAGACTTATCAGGCAGATCAACGGTCAGCGCCCACAGGTCACTGCCCTCCAGAGGCTCCAGGGGCTGAGCAGTGCTCAGCCCGGCGATCCAGCTTCGTAAATGCACTTCTTTAGCCTGCCCGCGGTAGACGAATGTAATGCGCCCGGGTTCGATCAGGGGAAATCGATTTTGCTCGACAAAATTATCTATCGCCTCAGGTGCTGGTGCGCCATCTCGGTAGAGGGACTGGATGATCGGGTTCATCGAGCGGTCACCGGCTTTTTCCTCCCGGTTCTCAGAATCACTGAGGACTGTATTGCGGAAGTAATTCGATTGTTTTCTAAGTGGATCATCGAGCCGCTATCCAGTGTGCAACATTTTGCCGGTGCGAAGCGTCGGCTGAACATGGCCATGCGGTTGCGGCTGGACCAGTCAAGACGCGACTTCGCGTGAGGCAACGGGATGACATTCCTGACTATTCCCAGGCCGGCATCGAGCACTTCGGCGTCACGTTTTCCCTGCGGCGCATCATCGTGGAACAACACGATGCGCTCACCCAGCACCATGGCGCCGGCAGACCAGGCGATAATGGGTTTTTGCGCCAGCACATCGCCCAGTCGGAACAGACGAATGCGATTGATCAATACAGCCACGTGACCGCCTGCGATCAAAACCAGTCCGGACTGCCTCAGCTTTTGCTCCAGGGATTGCTGTAAACTGGTCGCGCTGGGTATATCCAGCATCGCCCGGCGTTTATCAAAACTCTGATGGGTTGCCGAAATTCGCTGGACATGGTGGCGATCCAGTGCACGCACCTGAGAAATTGCCGCGCGTTGTTCCAGTCGCAGGAGATCTGAACCCCCCTTATCGCGTAATAGTTTCCGGGCTGCAATCATTCCAGATGTGAGGCGGACGCGGTAGAGCCTTTGCAGTTCCAGCAACTGGTCCTGTCGTTCCCGTTGCAGGGCATGGAGTTCAGGTTCTCGCGCAAATATTTCCTCGGCCTGGTGGTACAGGTTCAGGTCTTCGATTGGGCGGCCAATGGCGTTTTGCAGCTCATCCGTCTCCGCTTCAGAATCACGCCAACCGGCGGTGATCGAGACAACGGGGCCATCGGCTGACAGTAATTCGATCGCGTTTTTCAGGTTGGCGGTGGGGGATTGTGGTCCGAGCAGAATTTGAATAGCCATAATTCAGCCCAACTCGACTCTGACCAGGCTTACGATCTGCTTTAACGCGTCTTCGACTACGTCGGAGCGCGGGTCGCGAATAATGACATAGCCGTCGCCTTCGTAACTGTCGGATGTATATTGACCGGCCCGTGGCAGCCGGGATTCCACCACCAGCTGTCCAAAACGACGCTGCGCTTCGTCCAGACCGTGAATGGCCTTGATGCGATTTCCGCTTGTGGTTATATGCTGACCGCGAAAATAGGCGGCGCCAACGGCATAACGACGGGGAGGGGGTTCAAATTCATCGAATACCATCAAACGAGACCAGGCGTCGTAAAAATCCAGATCGTGCGCCCAGGAAAGCAGGCTGGTGATTTGCGCACCCGGCGGCCTGGCGCCCACCTCGGATATGGCTATTTGGTTATTTTTAAGTTGAAACCATTCCATGTGGCTGAGGCCGGACTTCAGGCCAAGGGCGCTGAGCGCCTGAAAACCGGCCTCTCGAATCGGCGCAAACTCTTCTCCACTAACGTCGCGAGGCATGAAGACACACCATTGTATCCACGGATTTTCGAGCACTTCCAGCGGCGAAGGCATGTAACGCGAAATCGAATACCAGACTGGCTTCCCATGCAGCATCACGCTGTCGAATGAGTGTTCGATGCCGGTCACAAATTCTTCCAGCAGCGTCGGGTCATAGGCGTTGGCTGGATAACGCTGCAGCATGGTATCCAGGTCCCGGTGCGAATTGAGGCGAAACGTGCTTTTTCCACCCGCGCCCGATGGTGGTTTGGCGACCAGGGGAAAACCGGCAAGCTCTGCAAATGCAAAGGCCTGTTCCGAGTTTTCAGCCAACAGGTGGTGGGCGCAAGGCAGGCCCGCAGCGTTCAATACATCTTTCATCTGCGATTTATCACGAAAGTTTACCGCCGACTCAGTATCCAGACCCTCGATTCCCAGTACGTCCCGCAGCTGTGCTAGCGGCACCTGCAATTGCTCCAACGAACCGATTATGCGGGTCGGCGCTCCCAGTTTTTGAATTAAGGCCTGGGCAGCTTCGAGCAACTGGCCCGGATCAAGAGCATCGTCCACACGCCAATGTGCGGCAAGAGCGCTTCTCAGTGTCGAAGGAAGACTTTCGGCGGCGTCCTGACTGATCAGGCTCAGATTGACGGCAGGCAGGCGAGCTGCTCCTGCGATAAACCGTAGCGTCGTCGGCATGAAAAAAGGCGCCACGAAAATGACATGATTATTCATAGAATGGTTAGGAGTCCGCCGGACTTAGTTGATCGTAGCGTCATTTTGCGTCAGATTTACTCTCGATTGAGTCGGGCGATTTGTGACCGACGATCGACCGCCCAGGCGTATTGCTCAGGCCACATTTTAAAATCGGGATCGGCGCCAAGGGCTTCAGCCGCGTGCAAAGGCCAGAACGGGTCATGCATAATTTCACGCCCGAGTGCGACCAGATCTGCACCACCCGTTTGTAAAATTTCTTCAGCCTGATGGGGGTCAATAATGACACCGACCGCCATCGATTTGATGTCGGTTTCCTTGCGGGCTCGTTCGGCGTAGGGAACCTGGAATCCGGGTTTTCGCGCTGAACTTTGTGTTAGCGGTTTGCCCTCGTCGTCGATTCGAAACCTCGGTGCACCGCTAATACCACCCGACGAACAATCGACAACGTCAACTCCGCAATCGGCCATCGCCTGACAAAAAATGACCGAGTCGTCCATGCTCCATCCACCTTCGATGCCGTCTATGGCCGAAATTCGACTAAATAGTGGATAGTTTTCTGGTATCACGGCGCGTACTGCCTTAACCACTTCGAGCGGAAATCGCATGCGGTCCCCGATGTCCCCGCCGTAGCTATCGCTGCGGTGGTTACTGAGTGGTGACAGAAAACTGTGTAGCAGGTAACCGTGCGCCATGTGCAACTCAATCACTTTAAAGCCGACATTAACCGAGCGTTTGGCAGCTTGCACAAAGGCGTCTTTTATTTCTTCGAGACCAGCCTGACCGAGTTCGGTAGGTGTCGGAAACCCCGGTCCGACGGGTTCGGCAGATGGTGCCACGGTTTGCCAGGCGGGTTCACCTTGTGCAGCATCTTTTTCGTTTAGGGGTGAACCGGGCTTTTCGGTAAAAGGTCTGCGAACTGACGCCTTTCGACCGGCGTGCGCAAGTTGGATGCCGGGCACTGAGCCCATCGATTCAATGAATTCAGTGATTGGTTTAAGCAGCTGTGCCTGCTCGTCGGTCCAGATGCCGAGGCATTGAGGGGTAATCCGACCACGAGCCTCTACTGCGGTAGCCTCGGTAAAAACCAGCCCTGCTTTACCGCGTGCAAAGGTGCTTAGATGCGCGAAGTGCCAGGGTTGGGCCATGCCGTCGATGGCCGAATACATGCAAAGTGGTGAAACCACGATGCGGTTGGGTAGAGTGATGCCGCGTAGTGGCAGTGGATCAAATAACATTGGCGAGGTAGACATTTTATTGATTTATCCTAAGTCTGACAGACTCCTGGTAAAAATTAAATTTTAGGACTGCGCGGAGCCGATTCACGACCGGGCAGACATCGGGCGACGATTAGGCCGCTTACGGTAATCAAGCTAATACCGACCCAGGATATCCAACCCGGTAAAGTACCGAACACAAAATACCCGATAATTACCGCCGCGACAATTTCAAAATAGGTGAATGGCGCTAAAGTCGAAGCTGCTGTTTTGGCGAAAGAAGATACGATTAGTATCTGACTAACAGCACCGCAAATTATCATAGCACCGATTAGCCAGATTTTATCCGGGTTGATCGGTTGCCAGTGAAAAGGCAGGAAAAACGTCAGAATCACAAAAGCACTCAAAGCACCATAAAGTGAGGTTAGAAAAGGGTGCGACAGGCTGCCCAGTTTGCGGTTGAGGAATAATTGAATACTGATGATGACTGCACTGCTAAAAACCCAAAGGGTGCCTGTGTTGAGATTTTTGAATTCGGGTCGCATTACCAGGAGTACGCCGATAAATCCACCGATAACACCAAACCACGCGCTATATTGAGTCCGTTCGCCGAGAAACATAACCGCCAGGATAACCAATAAAAACGGGTAGGCGTATAAAATTGCGATGGCATCGGCAAATTCAACGGTTTGTACGCCTATGACAAAGGTACTTGCACCTGCAGCCATGCTGAGGCCACGGATTACCTGAATGCCGGGCCGAGCTGGCTTCAGAGCAGAGCGGCCAAACCGAATTATGACGATTGGTAGCATGATTAGCGCGAATCCGCAAAAGCGAAACCAGGTGATTTGAATCACGCTCAGGTCATCGGAAAGTAACTTCATGATCGCTCCCGACATTGAGGCGATGCTCATGCCAAGAATGATGAAGATGATGCCCTGGCGCGTGTCAGTGACGCTTTGATCGTGACTATTCAAAGCAACGTTCAGGTTTGTCTGAAAGCACTTAATGCGCTGGCGAGTGTGTCGATTAACTGGGCTGCATGGGCTTTGCCGAAGGTTAACGGTGGGCGAATTTTGAGGACATTGCCATGCGGTCCTGAAGTGCCGACCAAAACGCCATTATTGCGCATATAGTTATAAATCTGCCAGGCCGCGGTGCCAGCCGGTTCGCGGGAGTCGTGATCGAGCACCAGGTCTACGCCAATTAAAAGCCCGGTTCCACGCACGTCGCCAATCATAGGTTCGTCTTCGGCGAGTTGTCTGATGCCCTGTTTCAAATAAGCAGATGTTTCGTCAGCGTTTAGCTGCAAATTTTGCCGATCGATTACTCTGAGCACTTCACGACCTGCGGAAGCCGATACGGGGTTGCCGCCGAAGGTGCTGAAAAAGGGTACATAAGCGTTAAATTTGGTGAGAATCTCGCGGCTGGTGACAACAATCCCTATCGGGTGTCCATTGCCGATTGGTTTGCCGATGGTGACAATGTCAGGCTGCAAACCAAAAGCTTCGAAGCCCCAGAAATGGCTGCCCGAACGACCGAGACCGACCTGTACCTCATCGGCGATGTATAGGCCACCGGCAGCCCGAATTTTTGACGCAACCGCAGGTAAATATCCCTCGGGTATATCGAGTATACCCGAGCTACTGACACCGGAGTCGATGATTAGTGCAGCCGGTCGATGCCCACGCTGTGCCAGTGCGGCAATTGCCTGGTCACAGTTTTGCGCATATCCGTCGCCCACTTCGGCGCCGTTTCCACGCAGTCGACCGCGATAACTATCGGGTGACTCTAATGTCTCGATATGGGCGGGTCGCTTAGCAGGATCGTATTCGGAGGGAGACATCGCGAAAGTAGCTTCGGAGACTCCATGATAGGCTTCATTGAGAACGACTGCGGCGGTATTACCCGTAAAGGCCTTTGCCATTTGCCAGGCTATATCGTTGGCTTCACTACCGGAATTGACGAAGAAGCATACGTCGAGGCCGGGGGGTAATTTCGATGTCAGATGTTCACTCAAATCCAGAACTGCTTCGTGAAGGTAACGCGTGTTGGTATTTAACAATGCAGCTTGACGCGAAATAGCGGCTACTACGTCAGGATGGCAGTGACCAACATGGGCGACGTTGTTGTAGGCGTCGAGATAGGCTTTACCTTCGGCATCGTAAAGCCAGACATCCTCGCCACGAATCAGATGTAAGGGGTTTTCGTAACTCAACGACAGGTCGGGGCCGAGTAGCTGAGAGCGGCGGCGGATCAGTTCCTGCTGTGCGCTGGTTTGGGGATTTTTTGCTGTAGTCATGGTTCAACGCCCGGTTTGTATAGCGGCCAGAAATTCTTCAGGGCCGAGTGAATTTAAAGTTGCTAAAGCCTTGGAATAGTCGTCTTCAAAACCATCGTAGGCCGACGAAAGCATGCCCTGATTGACAAGACGCCAGGAAAATATGACATAAGTAATGGCGAGGCGAGTCATAATACAACTCTGCAGCACTGCATGCTCGTGAGCTTCCAGTGGCAATATCGACTCGTAACCAGCGAGCAGCTGAGCCATCGCTGACATCGGATTATCGATACTTATCGCGACTTCGGCGAGTGCGGTACTGACTTCGACCACCAGCGGTGCCTTTAACATGTCGCCGAAATCGACTATGCCACTAATCGGCGCGTCCTCTTCGGGCAGGGTGTGTAAATTGCCAAAATGCAGGTCGGCATGCACCACCTGTTTGCGCATCGTGCAAAACTGCGGCGTTACGGTAGCGACAAAATGATGTAAAACTTCCTCGATCAGGCTGCGGACTTTGCTGTTCTTTATTGATTCTGTGGCGGGTAGCAATTGTTCGGCATTGGCCAAGTCCCATGCCAGTTTATGCTGAGCCGCGGGGTGTTCAAATCCCTGTAGCGCGAGGTCGAGCTGAGCTGTGAGAATCCCCACTTGCCGGAGCCTGGCGTGGTTTAGGTATTCTTGCGGAATTGGTACGCCGTCGATGCAGGTTTGTGCGTGAAGCATCACTGCCTGGTAACCGGCGGGCTTTACTGTTTGAAAACAGTGGCCGTCCAGGGTCGGATAAATCCGCGGCACGGGTAACGCTGGAGCATGGGTACGGATATGCGCAAGCGCCTGACACTGAAAATCAAGTACTACCGGTTCTTCATGTGGATGCGAAAATTTCAAAATCAATTTGCGCCCATCGTCACCGTGGAATACAAAATTGCGGTCGCGTTCACCGCTCAGTGAGTGGAAATCGCCGCTCAGACCGTAGATTTCGAGCGCAAAGCGTTCGACATCATCAGGCTGAATATGAGGTGGGTCGCTCTTAAGCGCCATTAATTGATTGAGGTTTCCAGATTCAGGCACTGGATTCATGCGTATACAACATGGGTATAAAACATTGGTATCAAATTCGACTTCATAGCAGCGGGCATCCTATTGACATTAACCGCTAATCGCCAGTAAATATTTGCTGACCAGTTAACCAGTTAACCAGTTAACCAGCAATCGGTGAATGCCCTTTAATAGTTGTTCGATACATTAAGCGCCGATGGCCGTCATAGTCATTCACCGCATAATGCATCGTATTTCGATTATCCCAGACCGCCACTGTACCGGCTTGCCAGCTAAACCGGCAACTGAATTCGGGTCGAGTACAGTGACGATAAAGAGAGGCCAAAAGAGCGTCGCTAGTCATTTTATCGAGACCTTCAATGCGGGTGGTATAGGTGGGGCTGATGAATAGCATTTGCTCGCCTGTTTCGGGATGGCGACAAACTGCCGGATGCCGGGTCTCCCGATCCGCCTCGGGATTATTTCGCTCGATTTCGATAGAACCATTGAACTGGGTCGATTCTTCGGGCGCGTGCTGTATGCCGTAGGGAGTTCCGGTATGGATAGCCATTCTACCCTCGACCTGTTCGCGTAATTCAGCCGGTAATGCTTCCAGGGCTTGCGCCATATTTATCCACAGCGTGTCGCCACCCGAAGCTGGGATCTCGCTAGCATACAAAATAGATGCCATCGGCGGCTCATCAAGAAAGCTGAAATCGGAGTGCCAGTCTCCGCCAAATACGCCCATGTTGATCTCGTCGGCCTCCTTCAACACTCGGATTACATTTGGAAATCCATCCATCGGTTTAATATAGGGCAGTTGCATCAACTCACCAAAGCGTTGGCTAAAGCGGCACAGCTCATCGAGTCCGAGCGCCTGCTCCCGGATGAAAATAACCTTGTGGCTTAACCAGGTTTGATGGATTAGCGAAAATGCATCTTGTGTTAACGCATTTAGATCGACGTCGCTTATTTCAACACCTATGGAGGGTGTGACAGGTCGAATGGAAATTTGATCAGTCATCAATTATGAGGCTGGCTGAATGCGAATTCCCGGGCCGAGAAAAAACCTGTATTAGCATAGTGCCGGGCGACCCCCGTCACTTGCCGCTTCGCCATAAACCAGGCGATCGATATCGGCCCAATAGGCCGCTGCCTCGCACATAGGGCAGGCCGGTGATGAGGAATAAAGCGTGCAACCGCTTAAATCACGGCTTCCAAGCCGGACTGCGGCGTCACGAATTGCCTCCATTTCCGCATGTGCGGTGGGATCACGATGGACGATAACATGACTCGAAGATTGACCAACGATAATGCCATCTCTTACTACGACCGCACCATAAGCCTGATCACCTATTTTGACAGCCTGCTGACGCATTTCGAATGCACGATCAACAAACGCTTGATCGTTCTTGTTTGCAGGCTGAACGATAGGATTTAAACTGTTATTCGCCGCATGACTGCGGCGTAATAATAGCCCAGGAATAATCAGCGCGACGATTCCGGTCAGACCCATCAATCGACGCCTTGCAATGGAGTGATTATTTTTCACGCTAAAATTGTACAACAATTTATCGCCGGATAACCGGGTATAAACAAGAATGGAAAGTACCAGGGTCTCGAAACCTGATTTTTTATCATCCCGGCATCCGGCACGACGGTTTCTATAGTTTTTCGAGTCGGCTGTAAAATCAAGTTTTTGGGAGCGTCGGCAATGGGGCCTGCTTATCTATTAGCGCGTATTCCAAAACAAGTTTTCCTCATATTCTTGACAACCCAGGCAACTCGATTACTCGATAATCATCGAAGGCAGTTATTTGAGTCAATTCAAAATGGCTGGTTTTCAGATATCACTACTGCTTAATTTCACCCATGCTTTTGGATTTCAGCTGGCAGGCATAACAGGCCAGCGCCGAAGTCAGAAAAATATAGATTGCACTAACCATCGCCAGCGTATCGATGCTGATACCGAGGTCTATGCACCAGCCTATAATTATCGGCGAAACTGCGGTACAGAAAACCATCGCCGATGCCCCCAGCGACTTAATCGAACCGAGGTGTTTATTACCGTACATCTCTGACCAGAAAGGTGCGGTTACAGTCGACTGAAATCCGACCGTGATGCCGGTTAAAGCCAGAAACACGCCACCCCAGACCAGGCTTGTCGATAGCGATAAAATAATAAGGCCGATACCCATCGGTAAAGCCACCAGAGGTACCATTTTAATCGCGCCATATCGGTCGACCAGTATCCCAGTGACAATTTTAGTGCCAACCGACACCATGGCGTACATTACAAACAACGACGCCCAGCCGCTTAGCGACCAGTTTTTTGACTCTACCAGATGCACCTGATGGAAAATGAAACCGGTAAACATTAACGGCTGCGACATAAGCCCGGGCGCAAATAAATAAAACATTTTGTCGCGCAGCACCTCTGAGCGAGTCCACTGTCGGCGTTGATAGATTCGTTTATTGGTGTCATGCGGTTGTAAAAGTTCTTCCAGGTATTTGCCATGCCGTTGATCGTGATTACGTAGCAGGTACAGAATCGCGGGCACCATAAATAGAATCAGCACTGCTCCGGCAATTAACCAACTGCTTCGCCAACCGACCCATAGTAATAAAGCCACCAGGATGCTTGGCATCACGGCTTCTGATACGGCATATCCCATGCCAGCTAATGCACTCGATTTGCCTTTATGTTCGTCAAGATATCGCACCATAGCCGTTGCGCTGACGATAAACATCAGGCCCTGTCCCAATTGACGAATTATAAACAGGCTGACAAGCAGACTAAGCACGCCCATGCTAACCGACATTAGGCCACAGCCGATGCCGAGGCCAATGACAATAGCGATTGAAAACTTTTTCAAATTCAGTCTGTCGACCAGAGTGCCGCTCCAGACCATGACGATTGCACTGGCCAGAGTCGCCAGTGAGTAAATCGCGGCGAATTCACCATCGCTTAATCCCAGCTCAGCGCGGATTTCACCACTGAACAGTGAAATTAAAAATGTCTGCCCGGGTGAAGACCAAAAGGTCATTAAAAATCCGAAAAGCAGAAGCTGCCATTCGGAACGAATTAGCTTAAGCACAAATTGTTTTTCTGATTAATTGACAGTTGGAAAGCTTGTTATTGTCGCACGAATAAAAGGCTGGAGGCTAACTTGTGGATTTTTTCAGTTCGTGCCTAAGCACCTGCTACGATGAAGCTGAACTCCGTAACGTCGGCAAAGATTTGCAAATTACCTTTGGTATGGGGCCTCAGATTAATCACGAAGGTGAACGTTTATCTAGTGAGTATCTGTATCCGGTGGCCGCCGTGCTCATCGCAATAGCTGGTTGCAGGTATTAAGTCAGGATAGTGAAATACACTTGATTGACTCACACTTTTGCTTTGCCGACAACACGCTGCTAGCCATCAATATGGCCGCTTCGGGGATGGGCATAGCCCTGGCCCGGGCACCCGCCAGTGACCAGTTGTGCAAAACCTGTAACCTGTTGCCCTGTTTAGACGGGTTTAGCATCAAAAGTCCGCAGGAGTATTATCTAATCAGCCCCAGCCTGGTCGGGCTGAGCGATGCCGCTAATCAATTTAGACTCTGGCTGTTGGAAAGCGTAGCGGTCGAGAAATATTCAGTTTAGGTTGTTTCGCGAAATCTAAATTTTGTCTTTCCAACCCCGTCATGAACCTACGGAATCAGATTTAACTAATCAATTTATCATTTGCTATCCACCAGATTAAGATCTGGAATATAGTGACTGATGACACTGCCCGACAGGAAACCGAAAATCAGGCGACGGGTTTTGTACCAGTAGGTGCCGAAAAATATTATAAACAGACCGAGTGCCATTAATATATAAATGAGTATGCTCTGAGTGCTATTCAGCTGTCCCTGGAGTAACTGGGTGAGTGCGTAAATCATATACAGCTGGGTTGAAATCAGCATTGCCCGACGGTCTAGCAATAATGCCAGCAAAAGGATTCCACTAAAAAAAGTGACGATGATGACCTCCATACCTATCACCTGAATCCACGCCTGATTACTGAATAACATCGACACCATTACGCCATGGACGATTAGTGGTGAAGCCAGCAGATGTAACCAGAATGCACTGTCACTGAGGTGTGAGACTCTCGCCGTATCGCGAACATCAAACCACATCGCAATGACGAACACGATCAGGCCGAAACCGGTGAATATTATCGGGTGTTTGATTACATTGACGCCTATCTGGATGATAGCAATCGCCACCAGTCCAGCTGCCAGCGGTAACAAACTGAACGGCATTTTGTGTCGCAAGTAAAACAGCAAGCTGATCAGACTCAGAATTCCCAGTCCGAAAATTGTCGCATTCTCATGATCAAATGCTATGGCCTTGTGGACAAAAAATAGAATGGAAATAAGAATGGCAATGCCTGGTAAAGCGAGACGACGAACTCGCACCAGCCATTCAGCGAGTGCCAGGAAGCCTGCCACTGGAATGATGTAGTAATAGCCGGAAAGCGATGTCATATTAATCGCAATCGCCAGCAATACAACGCCAAGCGAGATAAACACATCGCCAAAGCTGCGGATAAACTTGAGCGGTTCCTCGCGACTATCAGTGTCGGGTGTGGCTGCCTGACCCTGGTTGTTCTGTTCCTGTAAAAAAACCATCAGTGGATCGATCTGATGGCTTTGAATAATATTATTATCTGCGGCTTTTTGCAGTAAATCTCTGGAAATCATTGATGCGGCGGGACAATAGCTGGGAGTTCAGTATATGTCAGGTGTTTGCATTATCACAATTTAGTCTGATACCTGTTTACAATTTCTATTCCAGTCGCTTCCTGAGTTCAGCAACTTCCGCTTCCAGATCGCTGACGCGTTGTGCGAGCTCAGCGACGCTGACACGCGCTGAAGACTCTGTGGTCATCGTCGCCTGAACTTTGCTCGCATGTTCTTCGATGTCGACGGGGCCTGAGAACAGATGCATGTACTCTGCATCTTTGCGTCCCGGTGTGCGTGGTAATTTTACTATTAGCGGATCACCTTCCCGCTCCATCAGACCGGTAATTGCTTCCACAACAGCAGAGTTGTCGTCAAATTCATGCAGGCGACCGCTTCGCGCCCTTAGTTCGCCCGGTGTCTGTGGACCACGCAGTAATAGCAGACAAACAATAGCGAATTGAGGCGAGTCAAATTGCAGTTCGCTAAAAGAGGTGTTGCAGAAACGTTGCGTGTATTTCTCCACGCCACGCTTGAAATTATCCTCCACTCGGAGCAAATGTTTGCTGTCCAGATCTCGGGTGGTATGCTGCACTACGCCTTGCGCCAGCGACATCACAGGACTACGCCCGGACTTTTGATTGCAGGCGTTGGTCAACGCGTTGAGCGTTAGCGGATACTGATCCGGCGTGGTAGTGGACTTCTCCATCAGGCAGCCGATAACACGGGTTTCGTTGGCAGACAGGTTTAGCGGTATCATTTTGCACTCGTTGCGGTTAATTGTACGTTATAATTCTGGCGGATATTATTTAACAAAATCACTGGGAGATTACTACAATTATGGCCACAGGGAAGGCCAAAGTAACAGTAATATAGAGTAACTTCCCTTTATTACTTCCCTTTGTAAGTAAAGCACGAATACCTGATGCCATCAAAAATTAGATGCACAAACCCGGTAACAGAGGGAATAGCTGAAGCAGCAATCCCGAGCAGTGTAATGTCTTGCTAGAGGCCGAATCAATGGGAGCACAGCCATGATCGTGTCGGTGACGCGGCGCAGCCCGCGCGCTATTATCTGGTCGATTATCACCCTACTGCTATCGGTCGGCCTGTTATTTATTGCTTTTCGAAATCTCGACCTCGGGCGTCTGCCCGATATCCTGTTTGCAGCCGAGCCGATTTGGCTTCTTGCCCTGGCTGCTTCGATTCCGATGGAACAGCTGTTACGGGGCTGGAAGTGGCGTCAAATTCTGTTTGATATTCGCCCTGTCGGTAGCTTCCGGTTGTTTGGCGCCGTGATGGTTGGTTATTTCGCCAACATGATTATTCCCATCGGCCTGAGTCCACTGGTGCGCGCCTGGCTGATTGCCAGACTCGAAGGATTGAAAATATCGACAGTATTGGTGACGACGGCAATCGAGCGCTTTATCGACGGCATTGTCTTCGCAATCATAGTTGGAATCCTGGTCATTTTCGCAACTCTACCCCTGACCGAAGGAAATCTTCGGCTTGGTATGATGGCGGCAGGGGGCGGCAGCCTGGTTTTGTTCGCAGGGTTGTTCGGGGGGCTTTTCCTGGTCAAGCGCTATCTCATAATCCCGGAATCGATTGTGGGGCGGTTCGTTGCATGGCTTGAACAAGGCTTCGGCAGCAGGCTTGTCGGCATCGGCTACGGCATGGCTGAGGGGATAACCTGGCCAAAATCGCATTGGCGCGGCGCGGGTATTATCCTTGCCAGTATTGGAATGAAAATGATCTCAACAACACACTTCCTGTGGGCAGGACTGGTTTTCGGTATTTTGTTGTCACCTTTCGATTACCTGTTCATCATGGTTTTCACGGGTTTCGCACTCATCATTTCACGGTTTATCCGTGTTCCTGGTGGTGGCATCATCGGCTCTGCGTTCGCTTTAAAGTTGATAGGCATAGCGGATGAAGAGGCACTGACAATGGTGCTTGCTGTGCATTCCGCGTCGACAATCCTGGTAGCTGGGATCGGCGCTATTGCGATGTGGAATAGCGGTTTAACCGTTCTGAATTTACGCCTTGCCAGCAGGAAAGCTCTGATTTAAACCACTCGGAAATTACGTATGAAAATCGTATTAATCTTCATCCCTATCTTGATCTTCGCCGCCTTTGTAGTGCTTTTCATTCTCGGCCTAATGTCGCAATCGGGTGAAGCCAGGGGATTAGTCGAGGGCAAACTGACGAAATGCCCGGACAAGCCCAATTGCGTTTGTACCGAGTTTAAGGCTGATGTCGAGCATTACATCGACCCCGTGGGTTTTTCTCAAACTACTACCGCAGAAGTTCTGTCCAGACTAAAAAATAGTATAGATGAAATGGGTGGCAGCATTCGGGCTGAAAATGATAATTATCTGGCGGCTACTTTTACTTCATCGATTTTTAGATTTGTCGATGATTTAGAAATCAGGGTCGATATGGAGCAAAAATTGATTCACCTGCGGTCGGCATCTAGAGTGGGTTATAGTGACCGGGGGGTTAACAGGAAAAGAATTGAGCGGCTTAAAATTCTATATCGTTAAGAATATGGACTCTTCCCCCGATAATGTAGGGTTGAATTTATTCGACCAATAATGATTGGAGACAAAGAAGTTACCCTGCCCCACGGCAGATTATCCGATATCTCGTTGCGAATCCGTTTCGAGTGGCCGAATAAATTCGGCCCTACAGACGCAATCTATTCACTCGAATTTGAGACGAGCTGGAATAAAAAGTGATGCCGAAGTCAGCTAAAAACCTGTCCCCTTGAATCTCTTCTAACCGTCTTGCAGCAGACTCTTCAGTGCGCGGATATGTTCGGGGCCGGTTCCACAGCAACCGCCGATAATTTGCACGCCATGTTTTTTAATCCAGCCCTGCATTTCTTTGGCATAATCCTGCGGTGAGCAAATTTGTTCGAAGCTCCAATCTGCATCCAGCAGTCGGCCGGTTTCGGCATAGGCCATTTTAGGACCGGACCAGTGTTTTCCCAACACTTCGAGGGCCGGGTCGATATTACCCACCTGGGTATGCATGATGCCCGCCGCCTGACCACCGAGCGGACTCAGTGTTTTTACCAGTTCGGCAAAGTCGTGAGTGCCCGCAGAGCTATCGGTATTTTTCCAGCGCAGGCTTCTGACATCGGTGCCGTCTTCCGCCATCATCGTGCTGTAGCCGACCCAGACCGGCAGGCCGGTGGAGACTGCTGCC
>CAXMRQ010000149.1:0-14066 GCA_964196115.1 uncultured Gammaproteobacteria bacterium | reverse complement strand
TAGCAGGCACATTCGACGCCCGGCTGAAATCTTTACAGGCTGATTATCCTCAAGTTATAGGTCATTTACGTACAGCACACGGCGCGATGATGGCAATGGAACTGGTGAAGAATGGCGATGCCGAGCAACCCGATGCCGAGTTGACCAAAAATTTGCTGGCCAAAGCTTATGAAAAAGGTCTGGTATTACTGGCCTGTGGATCGCGCGGTAACGTGATTCGATTCCTGCCTGCGTTGAATATCAGCGATGAGCTGGTTAATGAAGGTATGGATATTCTTGGCGAGTCTTTGGCGGATCTGGTTTAACCGAGACAGGATTCTTCCCTTCAACTCTATACAGGGGGAAGAAAAAAATATTGCGCTAGGGTACACCTAAAAATAGTGATTTTCTCGTGAGAGCAAGAAAGCACCGCGCGGAAAACCGGAGTGTATGATTAATACATGAGGATTTGAGCACGGAGCTTATGTACAGGAAGTACTGTATGCCGATTTTGCAGGAGCAAACATCGGTGACACCGCTATCGCGGGAAAAGTGCATTTTTAGGAGTGCCCGAGAGGCTCGTTCAGCTCTATCACATACCCATTCGGATCCTTGAAAAAAGCAATAATACGCGTCCCCGCGTTCATCGGCCCGGCTTCACGCACAAACTCGACGCCTTCTGATTTCAGATAGTCTGCCGTTGCATACACATCGGAAACTTTGAGCGCGAAATGACCCCAGGCATTACCCATGTCATAGGGTTCTTCCTGATCCCAGTTATAGGTCATCTCTATTGTGGTGCCATCATCTTCGCCCTGATAACCGACGAAGGTATTGGTGAACCGGCCATCTGGGTATTCATTCTGACGTAAAATTTTCATTCCGAGAATTCGCGTATAAAAATCCATCGTTTTATCCTGATCGAATACACGAATCATCGTATGATCGAGGCGGAAATCGGGTTTTTCTGTTTTAGTCATAATTAAACCTCTTTATTTAACCAACCAGGGCCGGTCTAACTGCATTGGCGACCAGCTCCTGAAATTTTCTCACACTGGTTTCCCAGTGCGGCGATAAAATACCACCCGCTGCAGCCAGGGTGGAGTGACGCCCCTGTTGCAGTCTTTCACACATCTGGTGATCTTCAAGATGCACACTATGCCACAAGCTATGCAACTGCTGAATTTGCTCATCACTGTAGTCAGAATCCTTATGCACGTAAATAACACGGCTTTGCGAGGTGGTCTCCGCATCTAGAGGTGTATTCAAATGCACGCCTAACTGGTCGGGCTGATAAGTCCCCATCACAAAGTTTGGAAACAGGGTTAAATAACGCGAGGTGACGCCCAGGGTTCCCTTTCCCGCAGCAGCGGCCTGTTGTTCTTCACTCAAGTCAACCGCGCTACCCAGGCAGTGATCTTCAATAACCGGATAATGATTTACTAATGGTTGGCTGGTAGTTGTCTTGTGTACGAACTGCACATGGTAGGGTTCGATAAAGTTTTCCATTAACAGTTTCCAGTTGGTTTTAACCGCTCCAAACTCCACCGTTGTTACTGGCCGATACTGGCTGATATCATTGTCGCCAAGCTGTTTTAAAATCGGTCGCAAGAATTCATCAAATGGCATTGCGTCTTCATCCAGGTTAACGAAAACCCAGTCATGCCAGACTTCGCAGCTTACCGGCATCAAGCTATTCTCTGCTGGATCGAAATCTGCCAGTAGCTGTTTTGCCTCGCCCCCGAAATAAGGGGCATTTTGAAGTTGTACGCGTAAATCGTAACTCCATCTATGGTAGGGGCAGCGAATCAGGCGTCCACAGTTATCAGGCTGGTCGATCAGTTTCAGGTTTCGATGACGACAGACATTGTGAAAAGCGATGATTTCCCGGGCTTCATTGCGCAATATAAACAGTGGCTGACCGCCAACATCAATTGGAAACACATCGCCTGCATTTGGCAATTTGTGTGCAAATGCGACAAAAACCCACGATTTAGAAAACAGATGGCTATTTTCGAGACGCTTGAATTCGGCACTGGTATAAGCGGCACCAGGCAAACCATGTTTAATGCCGTCATCCTGATCAAATTTCTGAAAAAGCGAAGCATTCAAATATTGTTGCATGACTCATACCCTCGGAGAGACGCGACGGAAGCGATAAATTAGCATAGTTTTTCCGTAAACCGTATAAATTTCCAGCCTTATATGCGTTTTCATTAATTTATATTGATTAAATGACAGTTTTCATCAATAATTCTCTCTTAATTTGCTGATTTAACCATTCAATGCCATCAAATCAGGCAGTACAGATATCCAGCACCAGATCACGCGGCATTGCTTCGCCCGACGACGATCTCAACCGCTCGATTATCAAATTATTACAGGACGACGGTCGACTTCCGTATAAAGACGTCGCGCGGGCACTTAAAGTGTCCGAAGGCACTATCCGCAACCGCGTTCAATCGATGAAACAATGCGGCGCACTGAAGATTGTCGCGCTCGCTGACCCGATGGCGATTAGATACAAGGCAGATGCAATGGTTGGTATTAAGGTTGCGACCCCGATCACTCCGCGAGAAGTCGCCGAGCGTCTCGCGTTATTTCCCGAAGTTGTCTATGTGCTGTGGGTTTCCGGTCGTTACGATTTATTGATCGAGGTAGTTTGTGAAACCAGTGAATCCTTTCAAACTTTCCTGGAAGATCAATGCTTTGGCAATAAAGATATCGACCAGATCGAAGTCATGACCGGCATCGAAATGTTCAAGAACCAGTTCCTGCTTAAACGGCAGGGCAGCTAAAATAGAGGAGAACCTGATAGTGAGCAGCACCTATTACGAAAATTTTGCAGATGCACTGCCCGATCCAAAACGCCTCGAGGAAGAAAAAAAGAAACTCGAAGACGCTGGCGTCAAATACATTTTTTCGTGCTGGATCGATATGTTTGGCACGCCTAAGACAAAACCGGTACCGATCAGCGACTTCGTGCCGCTGTGCCTGGGCAAAGGTCCGCAGTTTGCAGTGCACTCGATTTCATTTGTACCCGAGCTGGGACCGGCCGACGCGGACCAGGTTCCATTACCCGACATCGACACGATTGTAATTTGTCCCTGGGATACCACCTGCGCCTGGGTTTTTTCTGATCTCTGGTGGGAGAACAAGCCCTACAACCTATGTCCGCGTCAGGCGCTCAAACGTCAAATGCGTGATGCGGCCGACCAGGGCTACACGATGATGGCTGGCATCGAACCCGAATTCATTGCGATGCAGTGGAACGACGATGGTCAACCGGTAAAAGCTTTCGATGATGACCCGCAACCCGGCGAAGGTTTGCGTCCACGCCGCCAGGCTTTCGGCTACGACGTCGAATACTCAATCGACTCAATGGGATTCTTAGGTGATATGATCGACATTCTCGAAGGCCTCGGGTGGAATCTGCACGACGTGGTTGCCGAGGGAGCTTACTCCCAGTTCGAACTCGACTTCCATTATACCAATGTTCTTGAAATGGCCGACCGTCTGGTATTCCTACGCATACTGCTCAAGGAAGTCGCCAAGAAGCACGATATGTTTATCACCTTTATGCCGAAGCCGACTACTGGTGACTGGCGCTCTGGTGCCCATATGAACTGCTCAATGCAGGCTGCCGACAAGCCGGGCATTAACATTTACGAAGGTGAAGACGGCAAGTGGAGCGAAAACGTTTATTATGCGCTCGGCGGCATTCTCAAACACGGCGCCGCGATAACAGCAGTGGCTTGCAGCACGGTGAATTCCTATAACGGACTGGTACCAAAGGTCGGCGGATTTGAAGGTGGCACTTATACCTGGGCACCAACCCATATGGTTTATGGCACTAACAATCGCTCAGCAATGCTACGCCTGCCGCAGAGTCGCTTTGCAATCGAAAATCGCGCGGCAGACATGTGCATGAACCCGTATATCTCCCTTGGTATGATGCTCGCCGCCTCGGTCGATGGCCTGGTTAACAAGCTCGACCCGGGGCCATCGCTCGATGAAGATCTGTACACCATGGACGAGGCAGAAAAGCAACGGCGCACACTAACACCGCTACCGCGCAACCTGCTCGAAGCGACTGAACACCTGGGCAATAGTGAACTGGCTAAAAATGTCATGGGCGAATCCATGCTACGTTCATTCCTGGCTTACAAGATCGATGAGTGGGAGCGCTACCACCAGACGACTACCGATTGGGAATTAAAGGAATATCTGCGGTTATATTAAACCCGGCCACCTTGATCGATGACAATCGACTACCAAAGCTACGACCTGGGTGATTTCCAGCTTCAATCGGGCGAAACACTGCCCGATGCGAAGCTGGCATACCAAACCTATGGCGAATTAAGTCCCTCTAAAGATAATGTGGTGGTACTGCCTACCTTTTACACTGGTAGCCACAATCGTAACGAGGGATTTTTCGGCATCGGTCGTGCTATCGAGCCGGCACGACATTTTATCGTATCAATTAATATGTTTGGCAATGGGCTGTCTTCGTCACCCAGCAATACCACCGCTCCATTCGACGGCCCGCGTTTTCCGAATATAACCCTGTTCGATAATATCAGGGCGCAACACCAGCTACTCTCCGAAGCATGGGGAATTGATCAAATCGCGCTGGTAAGCGGTTGGTCGATGGCGGGTTGTCAGTCTTTTCAATGGGCGGCGCAGTATCCCGATATGGTGAAAGCCATCCTGCCGTTTTGCGCCTCGGCGAAGACTTCGGAGCACAATATTGTTTTTCTCGAAGGCGTAAAAGCAGCATTACAGGCCGATGCGGTATACGACAATGGAAATTATTCGACGTCACCGATTAAGGGACTCAAGGCTTTCGGACGTGTGTATGCGGGCTGGGCATTTTCGCAAACTTTTTTCCGCGAGCAAATGTATAAACTGAAAGGATTTGAAACCGCCGAAGCATTGTTGCAGGACTGGGAACAGGATCACCTCGAATGGGACGCCAATGATCTGCTTTGCATGCTCTGGACGTGGCAGCAAGGTGATATCAGCAATCAATCGCCTTATGATGGCGACTTTAAAGCTGCGTTAACCGCCATCGAGGCTAAAACTATCGTCATCGTCTGTGATAACGATTTATATTTCCGCCCGGAAGACAACGCATTTGAAATTGAACACATCGAAAATGGTGAACTACGTATTTACCAATCTGCCTGGGGCCACTGTGTCGCATCTCCCGGTAACGATCCTGAGTTCGAACGCTTTCTTGATCAGGCCTTTACAGAATTACTCAATTAACAGAATTATCACAACCACTAACCTCAACCAGGAGCTAAACAAATGACAGCACCCAGTGTATTCAGGATTTCCGAAATTCAGGATCGAATCGACAACCTGCCCGCCAACGGCACCTTCATCAAACCGTTTGTGACCATCGAACATAGCGAAAGCATGTGCGGTGGCATCAATGCCCTGAATAAAATTTCGGTACCCTGGGATTTAACCTGCGACGAACTGATCTATTGCCTGCAGGGCACTTTTCGCCTGGTGGTTGATGAAATTAGTTATGAACTCAATCCGGGTGACTTGATGTTTGTCCCCAAGGACAACCACGTCAAATACGAATGCGACGAAAAGTGCGTTATTTTCTACTCCGCCTATCCGGTAGATTGGAAGCAACGCGCCGGTATTACCCATGTGCCGGGTATCGACAGCGACGAAATGCCTGCGCCTTACGAGTCTTAAATAAATCCTAGAAAACGTAGTTGGGCGCGAAAAAGACGCGTACCAAAAGTAGGCGCTTTAGGCGAGATATTGGCGTGTATAGTGAAATCAAAAATTCGTGGTCACCTTATTGGTGATTAGAAGTTTTTTTGATTTTGCTAGGCACGTTAAGAGCTTACGTGGACTTTCGTGATCCAACTGCGTTTTCTGGGATAATGCCCTCTCTTTACCGGGAGGGCATTTAAACTCTACAAAATGAATACCAACAAATTAATTGAAACCTATCTGAAAGGTTGGGAGCTCGGTGATGGCGAGTTAAGCCTGAGCGCCACTGCGGACAGTTTTTACTACGACGATCCTAATACAGGAAGAATCCCACGCGATGGTTTTGTCGATTTTGTTGCTGACTTTAAACACGCTGCAATAGAGATGGGTGCCGACGAAAATGCCAGTCCTTTCCTGCACTATACTGACATTGTCATTAAGGACGACGAATCTCCAGCTACAGTCTGGTGCTGGTGGCAGGCGAATGGAACGCCGCTGCAAGGTAGCGCGGTAATTAAAGTGAGCGAACTAGGTGTTCTCAACGAACGTATTGCTTACTTTTCCAGATTACCTTGAGGATTCTCTGCAAAAAGCAGCTTTTTTGCGACACATGGCGCTACCGCCATTTTCGATGACTGCCAGAACAGGATAATTATTGCAGGATTTGTTTAATTATCTTCACAGGGCCAACTGGCCGGTTTTTGCAAATTCTGCGGAAGTCGTGTCTTTTCATCACCGCAGGCAATATCCAGTTGCGCCTGGGATATTTGACTAGTCATGCTCAAATCAACATTTTCAAAACGAGTCAGGAAAGTATAAGCGCCGAGAAAATTTACATTTGCCAATTTGGTCCGATTAAATATTGCTCTTGATAAGTTGCTGTATTCAAAATTGACACCATTTAAACTGGCATTCGAGAAATCGACCCGGCCTAGTTCGGCGCGAGACCAGTCTACATTTGATAATCTCGAGTCCTGAAAATTCGCGCGCGAAAACTCCGACTTCAACATACGAGTATTGGTGAGAGTGGCGGCGTTAAATAAGGCACGATAGCCGACCGACTTGGTTAAATCAGTCTGCGAAAAAATACTCCGTTTAAAACTAGCTCGAGTGAAGTCAGTTTTGACCAGACTGGCACCAGTGAAATTACTATTATCGAGATTACTCAAACTTAAATTAGCACCGTCGAAATTACTACGGGAAAAATCCTCGCCATCTAACATTTTCTTCATTTTCTTACAACCCGACCAATCCAGTCCGGGTGAGCGTTTGTCATAGCAGCCGGCATAAACGCCATTGCTGATAATGCTCGTCGCCAGCAGTATCAATAATAACGGCCAGCTAGTCGGAAAAATATTTTTAAACATGGCTTCTATTCCTTACTAAATATTAGATTAGACTTTATCCTGATAAGACAATTTAAATTTTATCGCATGCCATTAAATTTTTAAAAAATCCGACAAGTCCAGCGGATTTTTAATCGCATACGCGAGTACCGAATGCTGCTTACCCCTCAGACTAATTTGCTCGGCTGGAAACTGACTGAAATCAACGCCAGCATTTCGAACTACTTCATCCGAAACCACCAATACGCATTCCAGTTCTTTAGTTTTACCCTCCAGTCTCGCAGCCGCATTGATACTATCACCGATGGCTGAATAATTAGGTGAAGTTGGTGGACCCATAGTACCTACAATCGCCTGACCACAATGAATACCGATGCCAATTTTAAGTGGTTCCCTTAACTCATTTATAAGTTTCTGGTTAAGTTCTTTAATCCGAACCTGCATGTCAACCGCACCACGTAGGACATCGAGACAACCCTGCTTGAGGCCTCTTTCCAATCCATAAAGAGCCAGCAGCCCATCCCCTTCAAACTGAGCATAATGACCATGGCTGGCGCTTAGTGCGTCTGACATTTCGAGGAAAAATCGATTTAAAATAAACAGCACATCGTAAGGTAAATGACTTTCACTCATTTTAGACGACCCACGAAGATCAACAAACAGGGCAATAACTTCTCGCTCCTCACCACTGACACCACCTTCTCTCCAGTCACTATCGATACTGAGATCGGGCGCCATTAACGGCGTAATTTGTATCGGCATCAAAGGGCGGGTCTGGCAGGCAAGACGGACATTTGGCGCAGCGCCTATTCGATTCAGAGCAAATTTTTCCAGTGGTGATGGACTTTCTAATTTAAGACAGCCTTCACCCACCCTCACCCGACAGGTTGTACACCGACCCCGGCCACCGCAAAGAGAGGCATGTGGAATCGAATGATTCCTGATGATTTCTAATATTGTCTGACCGGGCATACCGTTTAATACCTGCCCGTTGACATGCTTTATTGTGACGCCGCCGGTACTATTCTGCGCTTTTCCTCGCAACGCACGCGCCACCAGAGTCAAAATTAATAAGCCATAAAATGCAATAAGCACGCCATCGCGCAATATCAGGTTGGCTGGCTTTATTGAGGCGCTTTCCACCGCGCTGTTACTAATATCACTATTCAATCCGTAATTATCCCGATAGAGATCCGAATACACAGGTTCTTCAGCGACTTTTTGCCAGACTCCAAGTTCTATTCCAACCCTGGACATCGACAAAAACACCAGTAACGGCAACAATATAGAAACAGGATATAAATGCAGGGACCAACCCCGGTACCAGGAAAACAGACGGAAGAAAAAATGTAATCCAATCATCACATGGCCCCAGGCTACCAGTACCAGCAACCCCTGTTTAAACATAACCCAGTTATCGCTCAATATGCCATTCAATGCATATTCATAGTTAATGTCGAAATCCATTAACACGCGCGCACCCCAGGTAGCGGCCACATGTCCGGCAAGCAGCGGTATTATTGACAGACCGAGCACGAGTTGTGCTAGCTCCCAGCGCGGCATACGTAAGGTAGTGCGCCGATACAACGACATTAGAGCCAGCCCAAAATGAGTTAAAAGCGAGCCGTATATCAACAGACCACCAAGCCAGCTTCGCCAGAATTGCGTGACCACCTTACGCATGGATTCCATAGCCTCAAGCGAGACTAGTCCGAGAGTATGATTGCTCAGGTGAACAATAATGTAGGTAGCCAGTATCAAACCGGTGGTAATCCGCAGGCGTCTCTCAATTAAGGTCAGTTTAGTCATGGTTGTTATTATTAAGGCTGGCCCGAAATTATTCCATTTAAAATACAGCGAAGTTTTACCGGACTCCTGCATGGCATCTTGTTGCAAACAGCCAATTTAGTTGAGAGGCTTGTTCCTAGTGTATTAATATATTGAGTTGTGACAAGCCATTGAGTTCCGAGAATACAGCAAAAATATTTGGTTACCGCTAATTTAATTAAAATGCGAACTTTTATGAGTGAAGCAATTTCCACCGCGAATTTTTACGTTGAAATGAAATCATTCGATGATTTTACAAAAGTGGCTGATATCGACAACTACGTCATTGCGCCGGATGACTGGGTTGTCGTAATCGCGGATATAAAAGGATCGACTCGGGCTATCTGCGAGGGTCGTTATAAGGAAGTCAATATGATCGGTGCTGCCTGCATCAACGCGGTGCTCAATATTTCCTCGCAGGGTGAAATCCCTTATGTGTTTGGCGGAGACGGAGCTACCTTACTGACGCCAGCACATCGAGTGGATGCCTGCAAAAAAACATTACTCGGCGTTCGGCACCTGGCTGAAACAAAATTCAATTTATCGTTGCGCGTGGGTATGGTACCGGTAGCACTCATCAATGACAGTGGCATGCACAAGGTCATGGTTGGCAAATATCAGATTAGTCCTGATAACGTACTGGCAACTTTCTTCGGCGGCGGCATCGAATTAGCAGAGCAGTGGATCAAATCTGATCCGAGTTATCTTATTGAAGAGGTGCGCGAGCATGAGGCACCAGACCTAAGCGGGCTATCGTGCCGATGGGAACCACTGGCTCCGGAAAACGGCGTAATGCTCAGTGTTCTGATGCAGGCTATTGCCGACAAAGAGTCTAAAAAAGCCAATATCTATCATTCGTTAATCGACACAATCGAAGAGATTACCGCCGATACCACGAGCGCGGGAAAACCGATTTGCGCCAGGAACATGATATTTCGTTGGCCACCTCGCGGATTGAGCACCGAGATCGACGCCACGGTCGGCAAGCGAAACCGCTTTTATTGGGCGTTACGACTTTATTGTTATAGCCTGTTTCAATGGGTGCTGGATTATTTTGATTTGACCGCCGGTGGTTACCAGGGAAAACAATATCGAGTTGAATTACGCAGTAACACCGATTACCGCCGATTTGACGATACCTTACGCATATTGCTCGATTGCAACGAAACACAAGCCAATGAAATCGAATCAATGCTGGCATTACGGGCGAAGCGTGGTGAATTGCAATACGGAATACATCGTGCCGATTCCGCTTTAATGACATGCCTGGTATTTAACCTCGACAAAGGCGAGCATATCCACTTTGTCGACGGCAACAATGGTGGCTTCACCAGCGCGGCGAAAAATCTCAAACAAAAGCGATTAATCAGTGGATAATAACAACATGAATTTTGGTATCACTAAAACCATCCCAGCAAAGTCCGGGGTCGAAACACTGGACTCCCTCTACGACGGTAGCCGAAAACAATACGAATTCCACATGGCTGGCAAAATCCCAACCCGACTCAAAGTTGGCGACTATGTGTATACGATTTTTGTTGACCAATTACACGGGCGGCTGAAGATACGCGAGTTTATTACTGGTGGCGTTAATCCGAGCTCTGGTAAACCACGGATATTGATTATTGTTACTGCTCCAGGCGAGCGGCTTGCAACACCTATGGCAAAACAGGGGCATCGGGGTACGCGTTATACCGATGGAGAGGACTGGCCGGATTAATTTAATCGGTGCAATTCCATACGGCATTGCATCCTTCGCTCACTGTTCAAGATTTATTTACCTTAGAAAATATTTTTCATTTATTAGTTTAGCCCTTTTTATTTAACATTTTTATTAAACCTGTTTGTTTAGCTTTATGAATTGCTTATCTTGTTCGATCGCGTACCCAAACTATAGACCGGCCCGCATGGTTAGCTTTTTAATTTAGTGAACCAGCCCGGTCATCCAGTTCTACTACTCGCTGGCATAAGACAACGTCTGTAGCTCGAATTTACTGCCCATCACACGCTCGAACGAATTCGGCCCTACCGGTATTACACTTCGAATCGATGGAAGAGCCATTATTGATACCCTCCGGCGGGAATTTCGCCTATCCTAAGGCCAGGTCAAATATCCCTTCATAGCACCGCTTTATGACAATCGACATTCTGCTCACCACTTTAAACGCGCGCTATATGCATTCGGCATTCGGATTGCGGTATCTCTACGCCAATTTGGGCGGGTTGCAGTCGCAGGCAGGCTTAGTGGAATTTACCATTCAGCAGCGACCGATTGATATCGTTGAAAAGCTACTGCAATCACAGCCCAAAATTATAGCTTTCAGCATCTATATCTGGAATGTCACCGAGGTCAGTGAAGTCATTGCCCTGATTAAACAAATAGCGCCGCAGGTGACAATTGTCGCTGGCGGCCCTGAAGTCAGTTTTGTCAATGACCTACCGCCTATTTGTGAGCAGATCGACTATACCATCACCGGGCCGGGCGAAGTCAGTTTTAGCAAATTATGTAGCCAACTACTCGCCGGTGAACCAATTCAAAAAGGCGTAATCCCCAGTGAGACAGTTGCATTAAATGAACTGCAACTGCCATACCAGTATTACACCGAGGAAGATATTCGCAATCGATTAATCTATGTCGAGGCCTCGCGCGGCTGCCCTTTTAAATGCGAGTTCTGCCTTTCCTCGCTGGATAAAACCGCAATGCCATTTGAACTGGAAACGTTTTTGAATGAGATGGATAAGCTGTATCAGCGCGGCGCACGCAATTTTAAATTTATCGACCGCACCTTTAATCTCAAGGTTAGTACCAGTGTCGCAATATTGGAATTTTTTCTCGATCGTATGAGCGAAGATTTATATCTCCATTTCGAGGTGATTCCCGACAACCTGCCCGACAGGCTGAAAGCAATACTGATCAAGTTTCCACAAAACTCGCTGCAATTCGAAATCGGTGTTCAAACCTTCGACCCTGGGATTCAAAAACTGATTAGCCGTAAACAAAATAATCAAAAGACCTGTGAGAATTTACTCTGGTTGCGCGAAAATACTGGCGCGCATATACATGCCGATTTAATCTTTGGATTACCCGAAGACAGCCTCGAAAATTTCGCCAAAAGCTTCGATCAGCTAGTAGCATTAAAACCACAGGAAATTCAGCTTGGCATACTTAAACGTTTACGTGGTGCGCCGATTAATCGGCATACGGACAGGTATCAGCTTCGCTACAATCCTCAAGCGCCTTATAATATATTGAGTACGCGGGATATTGATTTTGCCACCATGCAGCGCATCAACCGCTTTGCGCGTTTCTGGGATATGATTGGCAACTCGGGGCGATTTCGCCAAACCCTGCCAGTGATGCTCGGTGACGAGCCTTTTAAGCGATTTCTTCAGTTCAGTGACGAGCTGTACATCCAGGCCGGAGGCACCTCGAAAATTTCGTTAAACCGAACATTTGAATTACTTTATTCTGTAATAACCAGCCATATGAAAGTGAATTCAGATATTGCCAGCAAGTCATTAAATCTGGATTTCCAACATTCGGGTCTAAAGGGACAACTTCGACTCGGTTACCCGAAACTCGGTTTAATCGGTAGAACTGGAGTAGCGAATAAACGCCAGAAAAAACATTTAGAATTGCATTAAGACTGAATATACTTCCCGTACGCCTCTTATCCCTTTATTTTAATATAACCACACTATGCTTGCTGTCATTGACCTGGTTTTACCGCTATTTGGATTAATTATTCTTGGATACATTGCGGGCAGAATAGCGCGGATTCCTTTCGAGGGACTGGCATGGATGATTTTTTCATCATCTATATTGCGCTTCCCGCATTATTCTATTAATTGCTATCAAGTACCCCGGTAGAGCAGTTCTCACAGGTTGGTTTTATCGCAGCATCGATCCTCGCCACATTTATAATTTTCTGCATCGTGTTTCTACTGGCAAGGTATCGCAACAAAGGCAACATACCCGAGGCTACAATACAGGGACTCGCCGGAGCCTACGGCAATATCGGTTATTTAGGCCCACCTCTTGCGTTAGCTGCATTTGGACCTGCTGCCGGAGTCCCCATTGCGCTCATATTTTGTTTCGAAAACGCGATGCATTTCACTCTGGCGCCACTGCTCATGGCGTTGGACAATAAGGAGCGGCATCAGGCGGGAAAACTGGTAAGAGGAATACTCTACAATATTTTCACCCATCCATTTATCCTCGCTACGATTGCGGGTGTCATGGCGGCTGTATTTGCTTTTACCCCCCCCGCTGCCGTAGCTGGAATATTAGATTTACTGGCCAGGTCCGCTGGTCCCTGCGCATTGTTTACCATGGGTGTGACGGCTGCACTGCACCCACTGAAACGCGTACCATTTGAGCTGACTTATATCGTGCCGGTGAAACTTTTACTTCACCCCATACTGGCCTATCTGTTACTCATCTGGCTAGTACCAGATCTCGACCCTATATGGCTTTATTCGGCAGTATTATTGGCAACCCTGCCCACCGCAACCAATGTTTTTGTGATTGCCCAGCAGTATCAGGTGTGGCAGGAACGCGCGTCGAGTGCTGTTGTTATTTCAACATTATTTGCGATGCTAAGCGTCACCGGCTTTCTGTATATAGTTCAGTCGGGATGGCTGATTCTCTAATTCATCCAGGGCCGAATAATATTTACATCATCTTCCGGGTAAATCGAACAAGATTCTCACCCAGGGTGTGGATGCGTTTTTCCAGTTTATCGTCGCTCATCGAACCGTCGTCATTGAAGGCTTTAAAACCATTAGGCACCGCTTGTTGATCCGGCAAAACCATAACACCGAGATTACCCAGAAGCATACGCAGCATTACCAGCCCACGCATACCACCCAGACCGCCGGGAGAAGTCGCCAATATAGCGGCCGTTTTACCCCGGTACGCGACGAGTGGTGATTCGCCGTCGCTCTCAGAACGCGATGCCCAGTCAATAGTGTTTTTTAACAATGGACTAAAAGCACTATTATATTCCGGTGAAGCTATCAAAAAACCATCGTGTGCGATCATCAACTTTTTGAATTCTCCAGCCTTGTCAGGCATGCCCTGTTCGCTTTCCATATCCTGGTTGAAAAGTGGCATTTCAAAATCGGCCAGGTCGACCAGGGTGACATCGGCACCAGCCGCTTCTGCACCTG
>CAXMRQ010000148.1:0-20656 GCA_964196115.1 uncultured Gammaproteobacteria bacterium | reverse complement strand
CGCGATACGTTTGTGGGTAATACCGCCGCTGAATCGGCGAGGAGCTGTCCTGGTATGCCAGTTCCAATAGTCATGGTAAGGAATATGGTGGCTATATTTCTGTACTTTGTGGCTTTGTACATACCTAAGACCTCCTTAATTTAATCCATTATTGGCTAGTGTACTCCTATTGAAAAGTAATCGATTGCGCAGAATATCGCACGCCAATAGGTCGTGGCTAACTTGTTTTTTTACTAAATAAAATCTACTGGATGGAATTGTATTTCGCAACTATTTGCTACATAGTATTGGCATATTAGACTTGAGGGTTAGGGGAGTAATACCATGTCACAAACCAGGCCGATAATCGATACATTAAAACGGGAACTTCGAAAACAAGGTGTAACCTACAAGCAGGTTGCACAGGGACTCGGTCTTTCTGAAGCCAGCGTAAAAAGGTTATTTTCCGAATATTCTTTTAATCTTAGTCGACTTGGACAAGTCTGTGCTTTGCTGAATCTGGAAATCGGTGATCTCATTCATCAAATGGAAAAAAACATAAACCTGACGACTCAGCTAACATTGGAGCAGGAACAGGAGCTTGTTGCCGATACTAAACTATTGCTTATGGCATATTTCCTAATGAACAAACTCGAATTTTCCGACATTATTCGAATCTACGATATATCCGAGACAGAGGGGATTAGATTCCTCGCCAGACTGGATCGTATGAAAATTATTGATTTATTGCCCGGTAATCGAGTTAAGTTATTGATATCAAGAAATTTTAAGTGGATAAGCAATGGTCCGATTCGACGCCTTCACGAACATAAAATACAATCTGAATTTATTGATTCGAAATTTGATGAGCCAGGCGAATTCCACATTTTTATTTCTGGTATGCTATCGAGGATCGCCAATGCTGAAATTATCAGAAAGATAAAGCGCCTCGCTGAAGAAACTAACGAGCTAGAAATAGAGTCCGAATCACTTCCTTTAGATCAGCGTTTTGGCGTCAGTGTGATGATGGCTATAAGACCGTGGGAGCCGAAAATGTTTGACGAATTAAGACGGGTGCCAAACGAAAAGAAGTTTTGAGGTTCAATAATTTACATTTTTGCAAGGAAACTAGATTCAGGCTCTGTAATTATCAGTAACCCCCACCTCTATATGAGGGTGTCTTAAAAAGTCATCTTGCGCCCCCTGGCCGCGTCGCCTAACTGTTGGTGAAAAGGTGCTCGAATGCTCATTTACTACGTGTAAACTGAGCTTCTGCGCGCTGCTGGATTGCCGGTTATATCGACCTGTCGCTAGTTTAAAGTGACCCAGACTGGTTTGCCGTAATCCGCTACTATCTGCTTCGTCAACTCGATATACATTATCTATTTTATGTTACCTGAGGGCGCGGGCCACCAACTGGAATATGAGGTGCAGAGCATGGTAGATTTCCGACGGGATTATTGCTAGATAGAGTTTGGATAATTTGGGCTCAGGTCGCTGATATCCTGGCGCATTAGTGCACAAATATCACAGGCATATCAGCGTGTTTAAGCAGATATCCGGTGACTCCACCCATAATAATGTCACGAAGTTTTGGTCGGCTATATCCACCCACAATTAGCCGATCACATTCGAGCTCGCGTGATTTGGCGAGTAGCGCTTCACCCGGTGATTGGCCCTTTGTATTGATCACAGCGGTCTCGGCGGTTACGCCCTGACACTTCAGGTAGACACAGGCTTCGTCCGCATTAATCGGTTGTTTCATGCGATTTTCTGAACTTAGAACGTAAACCTTATCGGCTCTTTTCAGATTGTTGAGCATCGCCGAGATAGCCTGTGCCGCTTCTTTACTGCTGTTCCAGCCGATAGCGAGGCGTTTGCCGGGGACATCCAGAACGTGATCGCGCTGGACCATTAACACGGGTCGTCCGCTTTCGCGTAACGCAGCTTCAAACGAACTCGGCGGCGGCGTGGATCTGGTCGGCTGTGGAACGATGATGAGATCGGCGAGTCTACCATTCTGACCTATCAATTCGTCGCGACGACCAGTTTGTACGAGGAAATTCGCGGTCGGCTTACCGATCGCAGAACCGCGCGGCTGAACACTTATTTTGTAGTTTTCGCATAATTCAAGAAAGCCTTGTTTGAGCTCTTCGCCCTCGGTTGCAGCAGCGGCAGTGGCCGACTCGGTAATGGTTTTACGCATGCTAGCGGATAATCCGAGAGTACTGAATGGAAACATATGTTCGGGGTTATTTTGCACGTATAGCAGGTCGAGGTGACCATCGTTGCGAATCGCCATACTGATTCCTGTTTCCATTAATGAAGCGGCAGTGTTGCTTTCACGAATGGGCAATAAGATTGTCTTAAATGCCATGACTAATATCCCTCGAATTAAGTATTGAGATTAAGATAATAATGGAACAGATAATCATACACCACTATAGAAATTTGGTATACGGTATACCAGTCAAACGAATTAAATTCTCGATATTCAGAGCATCAGTAGCCCATGAGAATCACTTTTCTGCTATACCGTCCTGATAATATTTACGCTAACAGGACGATTTTTCCGAAATGACCGCCCTGTTCCATCAGGTCGTGCGCTTGCGCGGCCTCACTTAACGGAAATGATGTATGAATCAGGGGTGTAATCGTCGCAGAGGCGAACAGGGGCATAACTTTTTGCTCAAACTGTTTAATGATTCGTGCTTTTTCTTCGACTGGTCGTGAGCGCAGAACGGAACCGATGATTTGCTGGCGTTTGACCATTAAAATCGCCAGGTTGACTTCAGCTTTTATACCGCCCATCACACCAATTACCATAATTCGTCCTCCAACTGTAAGAGACCTGAGATTGGCATCGAGGTATTTCGCACCGATATGATCGAGAATCACATCGACACCGCGTTTTTCGGTAATGCTCTTGATTTCATCGGCGAAATTCTGATTGCGGTAGTCGATCACGTGATCAGCCCCCTGCTGGCTAACACGCTCGATTTTGGCAGCCGATGCGGTCACGAAAATTTGCGTCTCCGGGGTTAATGCCTTGCACAGTTGAATCGCGGCTGTAGCAACCCCGCCACCGCCACCATGAATCAGCACCGACTTTTCACCCTGTAATTTACCGATCATAAATAGATTCAAGTAAGCGGTAATATAAGTTTCGCAGATACAGGCGGACTGTTCAAAACTAACGGATTCGGGGATTGGCATAGTATGGCTTTCCAGCGCCAACGTATATTCGGCATAGCCGCCTCCACCCACCAGCGCGAACACCCGGTCACCTGGTGAATAGCGGGTCACATCTTTACCTATTGACTCAACAATGCCAGCCACCTCGAGCCCTAATATTTCCGAATCTCCGGGCGGCGCTGGGTAATTGCCCTGGCGTTGAATGATATCCGGGCGATTGACTGAGGTAGCTTTGACTCGGATCAGTATCTGACTTTCTCCAGGAGTCGGGGTTCCTACTTCGCTATAGTGCATCACTTCGGTGCCACCGAAATCGTTTAATGTAATAGCCTTCATTGAGTTGACCTGCAATCTGATAAATAAATTTCTGATAGCACGACACTTTAACTGGGAAATTATTCCAGGCAAGCATATTTCGTCCATTCCCTGTCTTTTCCTCTGCGTTCTTTGCATTTTTGCGAGAGACATAATTTTTTCTTAAGAGTGATATATTTAACGACCTAATAATTTTAACTAACTCGAATCAGGTAAAACCAGAAAGCGTGTGACTAGTATCGAAAACAGTTTGAGACTATCTCATCCCAGTGACTGGGCTACTAACCTGGCCTCTTTTCACATGAATGCGGTGCCGTTTTATGTGATGGTGATCGTGGTATTGTCACTGGGTAGAGACTGGGACTGGATGCAGGCCATCGGTGCGGCTTTGGTGGCGGTTGGAGTTCTGGTTTCACAATCAGAAAATTTAAAGAAATTTTAGAAATTGAAGTATTAACCCGGAAAATTCATAAATCATGCACAATCTCACTTGTCTATTGATTCCACAAGAAATAGATCCTCAGTCGCTCGGAATTATTGATACCAGACTTCTTCGGATATTTTCTCGTGAAATCAATATACTGCGCGATCCTTGCACAGATTTATGAAATTTACGGGTTAATGGAGAAAATTCGATGAAAATAGATGGCGCCTGTCATTGTGGAAATATCACTTACGAAGCCGAAATTGATCCCAAGCAGGTGTTGGTTTGTCGTTGTACCGACTGTCAAATTTTATCCGGGTCGGCGTTTCGAACGGTTGTTCCTGCAATTGAAGGATCCTTCAAGCTGCTTACCGGCAGTTTAAAAACCTATGTCAAGATTGCCGATAATGGGGTGCCTCGCGCGCAGGTCTTCTGTCCCGACTGCGGAACCCCGATCTACGCGGGTCCTGTCGATGAAAGATCAAGTATGCTCGGTATTCGAGTGGGTACAATCAGACAGCGCGAACAATTGCGTCCACATTCGCAATACTGGTGCCAGTCTGCGTTGGACTGGGTAGAGGATTTATCCTCATTGGCGAAGAATCGAGGCAATAGCCGCCAGTTGTTGCAGGTGACTCGAACGATCCAGGACACCTAATCTGATCTGAAATGCTACTTTCGTGTAATCGTATACGACTCGTTTTGAAACCATAACCCGCCGCGCTTCTTCAGTACGTTGCGGGTCGCGGAAATATAGGCGTCACCGTGCATTGACGCTTCCAGTCTGTCATCTTCGACCTGGGCCACGTAGGTTGCCGCGTTCCAGGCGGCTATCAGTGTTGATGTGCCAATAGAACTGCCAATTTCGTTCGGTAGCGTGTGCATTTCATAATTGAATAACGAGTCGATATTGCTACCTGCTGAAAATAAATAATTATCCGCTTCATCACCGAGCTCTAATTTCACCGCCTCCAGAATTTCGTGACGGCTGACCGTAAACGGATTTTTCCCCGGCCAGACGGCTTCGACGATTTCCATCCCCGGATCATTTCCCATTGAGTGAATACCGATTAATCGACCGTTAGGCGCCAGTGCCTGGGTCAACGGCGTAATCACATTTTTCGCCTTGGATTCGGCTGATGCAATTGCGCGGTAGGGTTGTGAGGCAATGATTAAATCATAATTCGCCTGCGGTGATTCGCGCTTTGGGATTGCTGAGTCGAGCAGAAATCGATGATCGTCGCGGTATAAAATGAGTGCCACCGGTCGTTCATAGACGGGATTGCCATGTCTGCCCGCGCGCGCCTGCCAGTTTTCAGAAAGAAAATCCTGCAAGCCGACTATCTGTTGTTCGAATTCGTGTGAGCTATTGCCTTTCAGCGCCACCTCCTTCCATATCATGTCTTTCGACGCCTGCGGTGAGCGCGGCGTTAACCAGGGTGCTTCGCCGTAATAAAGATTAGTTAATACGACGACGCTGGCGGGATGCTCGTACAGGCGGTCGGGTAGCTTGTCGAGCGTCAGACGTACGTCTTCGAGGCTGACTTCCTTACCGTGGATTGAAAACGGCATAGTTGGGAATTGATGGTGCATGGCTCGCCACACTCGCGACAGGACTGTTCCATCGCCGACACCGGCATCGAAAATACGAATCGAAGGGGGAGTAGGGATTATATTTTTCAACTCACGCGTAACCCGTTCACCGATGACCCATTTCTCTGAGCAGGTGTTGACAAAAAGCAGGTATTTTTGACGGTTGTCGAAAAAGCGAAACTCGGTGGGATCGTCTTCTTTGGTTTTAATGTCGGTTACGGTTTCTGTGGTCATGGGCTGGTATCCAAACTATTGAAGTATCACTAAAATACGCGGGGATTTATCGTTATTTGGTTTCATTCTAGCAGTATGACCTGCCTTTTTACTATTTACATTATAGATTCGGCGCAGTCTTAACACGATGTCTGGCAGGTTTAAATCCTGGCTTCTTAACTTTGCCAGTTAAATCGATGGCCCGAGGAGTAGGTTGCTTCCGTCGCTAAATCGTGAAAAACGAAAACGAGATAAATCATATTCTATAGAATTATTCTGCACCAGATCGGCCACTATTTTGCCGCAAGCCGGGCCGATGCCGAATCCATGACCGCTGAATCCGCTGGCAATATACAACCCCCCAATGTCAGGCGCAGCATCCATCACCGGTATCGCGTCGGGTGTTGCATCTATCATGCCTGCCCAACTTTGTCTGATAGCCACGTCTTTCAGAATCGGCAGGCGAGCGTTTACAACCGATCTGAGTCGATTGAGTGCTTTTTGCGTTGGTAGAGGATTTAAAACGCGATTTTGTTCATAAGGGCTGGTTTGAGAAGCCGTCCAGCAGCGCCTCGCGTCAAATTTTTCCTGAGAACTGCCGAAAACTCGCAAATTCAGTTTTTTATAGGCAGTGTCAAATAATGGAAGAAAAATTTTAGTTTGTTTTAAGCTTGCCAGTGTTGGAAAGAATTCCAGATAATCGATCATTGCAATCGTGTAACCGCCGTCCTCACGGCGTCGAATCGCCAATTTTGTGTCCGATGCGTTACCCGCCAATATCAGCGGTGCGGCGGCGGTGCTGACAACACTGGCCTTGACGGCTAACTGCGGCAGACTTATGCCGCAGTTATTGAGAAAAGATGAGGTCCAGGCGCCGCCGCAGCAAACAACAGTAGAGCAATCGATACGACCTTTTTCAGTAAACACGGCGTCAATTTTACGGTTAGCCATAGAGATAGTACGAACCGCGCAGTCTTCGATAATTGAAACGCCATCTTTGACACAGGCCTGTGCAATAGCTGGCACTGCAATCGAAGGTTCGGCCCGGGCATCACCGGGCGTATGCAGTGCGGCGACCCAGTGTCGGGGCGTATTTCTGATTAAATCATATAACTTGTCAGTATTAATAAGCTCGCATTGCAGGTCATAATTTGGCGCGAATGAGCGGAAATGGTCGTGGTGAGAAATATCGGATTCTTTTTCACACAGGTAAAAACTACCCTCGCGTCGAAATCCGATATCCGCACCAATTTCATCTGCCAGCTTTTCCCACAGACGCATGCTTTCCATCATTATCGGCAGCTCGGCTTCGTCGCGTCCTGCCTGCCGAATCCATCCCCAGTTTCGACTCGACTGCTCGCCTGCGACTCTGCCTTTTTCGAAAACCACAACTTTAAGCCCTTGTTTCGACAAGAACCAGGCGGTGGAAATGCCGATAATGCCCGCGCCAATAATAACGATATCGGCCGAAGCAGGTATATCAGCATCATATTGAATCGGAGAATGGTTTGTAATCGGGGGCATGGAGGAATACCGGGGTTGGTTAGCGGCAACTAATTTTTCGAACGCAGGATAATACCATCGAGTCGGATTGATTAATGCGAAATAAGAATTCAACTTGTATTGGTTATTTATTTCAATATAACATGTCGCCAATTTCGTGACCCGGGCGCGTTTAACTCAGCCGAATCTGGTGCCTGCTAATTTTAATGGGAAATAATTGTGAAACCTGCACCTGAATAAGTGTTTCGTGAGCTGGGAACAAAATATTAAGTATCTATAGGTAAAGAATAAATTGAAGAATTGGTTAATGAACCCACTGGTTAAATCTTTTTCTGTACTGAGTGTCAGTGCGATCCTCGCCTGCGGTCTGACGGGCGCGCAGGCAGTTGGTAAAGTTACTGCAAGTCTGGGTGATGTAGGCGATGAAATTATTATTCCAACGCACAACTGGACAAGCCAGATTGTGATGTCGAATGTGGTTGGCCAATTGTTTGAAAAGATGGGTTACCAGGTAAAATATGTAACAACCGAAAGTCAATCGGTCTATGAGTCTGTACGAATCGGTGCTTTGCACCTTGAACTGGAAGTTTGGGAAGGTAGCTTTGCCGGTGCATTTAACGCGGCTATGGACAAGGGCGGTATATTAGATGCGGGCAACCACGCCGCGGTTACTCGCCAGGAATGGTGGTATCCGGCCTATGTAGCGGATCTATGCCCTGGTTTGCCCGACTATAAGGCGCTGGAGAGATGTTACGAGTTGTTTGTAACACCAGAAACAGCACCCAATGGTCGTTATCTCGATGGCCCCGTAAACTGGCAACATGATACTGGACGCATCGATGCACTGGGCATGCATTTCACTACCATTAATGCTGTAACGGTTTCCAGTTTGTGGACAGAACTCGAATCTGCGGCAAAGAGTCGGGCACCTATCGTGCTGTTCAACTGGTCTCCAAACTTTACCGATGCAGTTTACGGTGGTTCATTTATTGAGTTTCCTGATTATGATCCTGCCTGTAAGACTGATGAAGGTTGGGGATCTAATCCGAAAATGACTGATGATTGTGGCTCGCCATCCGGTGGATATCTGAAGAAGGTTGCCTGGGACGGAATGCCACGTAAGTGGCCAGCGGCTTACAAGGCTTTGACGCGTATCAACTTCACTACCTTCATGGTAGGTACCATGTCGAAGCTGGTCGATACCGATGGCCTGGAGCATGATGAAGCAGCCGCCAGGTGGATCGCAGACAACGAAGCAGTTTGGTCTGACTGGTTGTACGCTTCCCAATAAAAATTAATTCTTATAATTTAATAAGAGGCCATCATCGAAATTTGATGCTGGTTTTTTCACTCATATTTACCAGAGCCAGGAAATTGCTGATCCGCCTGCTGTAATCCGCTTAAATATTTCGGGGTCGGTTTAATCTCTATATTCAATATCCGGCCTTACTGGGATTTCAAAATCCATGGCTTATACCAGCTAAGACGGGTGTTAGTATTAATTCTGCCTAAACGCGTTATCTCTCCTTTTCAATGCGCCTTCAGAGTTTATTCACTATGATTCTTAGTGGAATTGAACTTGAGAAAGCTAGATTCCAGAGGGTAATTATTTTGGTTCTTAATTGGTACAATAAAATATAATTACAGGCTTTAGATCATTGACCTGTTTATTTATGAAGTTTCTCCGGTTATATTGATTTAGTAATATAAATTAGTAAATTAAATGGAAAAATATCAAAATATTGCTGCCTGAGTCTGAATCTATAAATTCCATATTTGGTCTATCGAGCTTAGATTATTATTCCCTCGTTGGATTGGCGGGAATCCGTGCGCTGATACGACCGGCCTGGTGGCCAACCCGGGCCCACCAGGGGCGTCGAGAATCTTCCGGGCAGTATAAACATTTTGGATGGAAATCAGAAATGTCGAATATTATTTTGGTTTGGAATACCGCAATACTTGCAAGGTTGAATCAATTTAGGCTTAAATACACGTACTGTAGTTAAATAGGATTTTAATTTAAATGTTTAATAAAATTTTGGTTGCGACCGACGCTTCAGCCGCGTCTAATCGGGCACTGAAAATGGCAGCGTACCTGGCCTCCCAGAACGATGCCGAATTACTCATAGTCCATGTCATTCGCGATATGCAGTTGCCTCCCGAAATCAGGGAAGTGCCTGAGCTGGAGTCGTTTAGCCATACTCGCGAAGACATATTACGTCGTATTGCAGAGTCGACCTTAAAAGGGGCGAAAGCGATTGCTGAAAAAGCGGGGGCGAAAAAAATCCAGTCCGTTATAGGCAGTGGCGATCCAGCCTCCAGTGTTATCGGTTTTGCCAAGCGACGAAATATCGATTTAATCGTGATCGGAACGCGCGGACTCGGCAAAATAAAAGGCACACTGTTAGGCAGCGTTTCCAGAAAAGTAGCCAACAACGCGGAAACTAATTGCCTGGTGGTTCGTTAAGGGGAACTCTGCAATACTCGAAAAACCTGGTGCCAGTACGGTAAATTTTACGGACCGTGTAGTTTAAAATAGTTCAATTTATTCGGCTTGTTTGATCCTGGCTGATTTCTCCATAAAATCAGCTAAATAATATTTCGATAAGTCAATTAATTGCCCGAATATGTACCATGATGTAATGCGGGTCCGGTCTTCATGGCATTGTATTATGGGTGAGGGCTAATATTCGATGGTACTAGTCTAAAGTTGGGCCAAATCTGTACCAATAACCTCTGATAAGGTGCCCTAGTCTCTATAAATATTGGCATTATTACCCCCCCAGGACTAAACCAAAATTGTACCAATAATCCCTGGAATTGTAGCAATTTAAGCGAAATTGGTCTTTTACTTGGTTAAAGCCTATGGTGTAAGAGTGATTCTTATCGTAAACTACACGCGAAATTCATACTAATAATACCGAGGAGGTAAATAATGAATTCAAAAAGTAGTTTATTTAGAGTTATGATTCCGGCTTTATTCATAGCCCTGGTTTCGGTTTCTGGGGCATCAAAAGCCGCAGATTCAAAAAAGCCAATCATAATTCCGACACACAACTGGTCTAGTCAGGTTGTGATGGCCTATGTAATCGGCGGGATTTTTGAAAGCCTGGGCGACAATGTCGACTACAAGCCTGCAGATTCTCAGGCTGTTTATGAAGCTATTCGCCTTGGTGACATCACTATCTCGCACGAAGTCTGGCAGTCAACTTTCGGCAAGTCATTCTACAACGCCATGGCCAAAGGTGGTGTTATTGACGCTGGCACGCATGCTGCAACAACTCTTGAAGAAATGGGTGTTCCGCAGTACGTGATTGACAAAAATCTTTGCCCGGGTCTGCCAAACTGGGAAGCGCTGAAAAAATGTAAAGCTGTATTTGCAACTGCCGATTCCGGCGGCAAAGGCCGCTGGTTGGAAGGTCCGCAAAGCTGGCATGGAGACCTGATGCCTACTCGCGTTAAGGCACTTGGGCTGGGCGACGATTATGTCGTTAAGTTCGCAGGCGGCGCAGATGCAATCTGGGCAGAACTGTCGTCGGCCAAGAAAGAAAACCGCGGCATCATTACCTTTAACTGGACGCCTAACTTTACCGATGCGGAAGGTTTTGTATTTATCGAGTTCCCCGGTTACACCGATGGCTGCCGTGTTGCAGATGGTGGTGATGGAGCTTGTGGTTCGCCAAAAGGCTGGCTGAAAAAAGCGGCAAACTATAAATTCCCGAAGACCCATCCAGCTGCCTATACAGCGTTTTCCAAAATGTCGTTCACAACAGGCCAGATCGGTCAAATGGCTGCGCTGGTTGACGTCAATAAGTTGAGTCATCAAGACGCTGCCAAGAAGTGGCTGGCCGATAATAAAGATGTCTGGATGCCGTTCACACAATAATAAGATCTAGAATACCGATGTTCCTTCCCCCGATGGAAAGGAGCATCATAGCGTTTTAAAGCCCCTCCCAAGGTCCTTGTGCCCGGCGGGAGGGGTTCTTAAACTTTTCTCTCGTAGCGTCAGAAGCTGGAGAAGCAAGCTATTGATTTATTTGAAGCATGTTCTTTAAGATTTGAATTCGCCCTGGAGGGATGCCGAAATGCCCAGTATCACTGCAACAGCGATTTGAGATGACTCCGATTTGAGATGATTCCAAGGAAAAAAAATGACTACCGAGACCAGCAGCAGTACCAGTAACGATACCTCTACCGATAATGATACCCATCCCGTCATCAAATGCGATTCTGTCTACAAGATATTTGGCGAGCAAACTGAAGGACTGATGCGGAAATCAAATGGTAATGTCGATGTCGAAGAATTCAGGGATGCAGGTTGTATCTTTGGCGTTAACAATGCGTCTTTCGAGGTTCACAAAGGTGAAATGCTCATTGTCATGGGTCTTTCCGGTTCCGGAAAATCAACACTCCTGCGCTGTATTTCGAGACTGACCGACACAACAGCCGGAAGCATATTTATCGATGGCGAAGATTTACTCGCAATGAACTCTAAGGAGCTGATCCAGCTCCGCCGCAACAAGATGGGCATGGTATTTCAGAGCTTTGCTTTATTACCCCATAAGACCGTACTCGAAAATATTGCATTCCCTTTGCAGGTAAAGGGTACCAGCACGCAGGATAGTATGAAAAGAGCCATGGACATGGTTGAGCTTGTTGATCTCACAGGGCGTGAAAATTACTTCCCCAGGGAATTGTCCGGGGGACAGCAACAACGGGTTGGTATTGCCAGATCACTGGCAGTAGAACCTGATATCTGGTTCCTGGATGAACCCTTTTCGGCGCTTGACCCACTAATCAGAAAAGAAATGCAGGATGAATTCTTGCGACTACAGGAAATGCTGAATAAAACCATCCTATTTGTCACGCATGACTTTGACGAAGCCCTGCGCCTGGCTGATAGAATAGCAATCATGAAAGATGGAATTATCGAACAGATCGATACACCGGCCAATATTGTTCTCCATCCAGCGACCGACTACGTTGCCAAGTTCACCAATGAAGTGCCACGCGAGAAGGTATTGACCTGTAAGAACGTAATGGAAGAAATCGGTAGCGATTCCGACTTAAGCGAATTAAAAGTACCCCATGACGCGGTCATCGAAGCGGTTGCAGAAGCCGTTTTGAACGATCCTAAACCAGTCGCTGTAATTGACGACAATAACAATACGATCGGTATTCTACATAGGAAATCAATCATTCATATACTGTTCGGCAAAGATGAAGAAGAAACAGTGAGCACCAGTCAAGTAACAGGTGCATAACCTATGAACAATTTAACCCGACATCCGCAACTCGTACAATTTGCAGTTTTATTGGCTGTATTTTTCCTTTTATGTTTTGCAATTGGCCCTTCGGAAAATAATATCCTGTGGCGCCTGCCGGCATTTTTGGCAGCTGTTCCGGAAATGCTGAGTAATTCGGTCGAGTACATGATGTTCGAATGGATGCCGGTTCAAATCTATAACGTGGAAATCGAAGATTACGAAGAATCGGCACTATTGATGGAAGCCACCCGATCCCTATCACGTTCTGTGCTTTTCTGTATTGAATTTATTCGTGAAATTCTGGTGGGCGGCCAAAAAACCATCGTCGCCTTCACCAGCTGGGACTTTGTCAGTGAAAATGAGTGGGCTTTTTGGCCTGCACTGCCCTGGACAGTCGTTGCCGGAGTCGGGGTTACTCTGGGTTACGCACTCAGTGGACGATGGCTCGCAATTCTGGTGGGTATAGCTACTACCTATATCGCTGTTTTTGGTCAATGGGAGCCCGCTATGGAAACGCTCTCATTTGTATTGATTGCGGCACCGGCTTCTGTGTTACTCGGGGTTTTTCTGGGTGTTTTGGCCTATAAAAGTCGAACCACCGAGGCCGTGTTGATGCCCTTGCTCAATGTCGCCCAGACCATGCCGCATTTTTCCTATCTGGTGCCGGTGACCGTCTTTTTTGGTGTGGGTGACCATGCTGGAGCCATCGCAACGGTCATTTTTGCAACGCCACCAATGATTCGCCTGACCTTGTTAGGCCTTAAAGGGGTATCCCCCGAGGTACTTGAAGCGGGCTTGATGAATGGTTGCAACAAGGTTCAGCTCATGCTCAAGGTGCTGATCCCAACCGCGAGACACGATATTCTGGTCGGCGTAAACCAGGTCATTATGCAATGCCTCGCCATGGCTGTCATAGCCTCTTTTATCGGGGCGAAAGGCCTTGGCTTCAATTTATTGCTTGCACTGAATCAGCTTAGAATAGGACAAGCCCTGGAACTGGGTATTTGTATTGTGTTGATTGCCGTGGTTTTGGATAAGCTATCTCTGGGCTGGGCAAACAAGCAAATTGACTATTTTGCGGACCTTTCCTTTGTTGAACGCCATAAGTATTCCCTCATTATGGCCGCGATCTTAGTGGTAGGCGTGGTATTGGCATCCCTTGGGAGTCTTATTTTTAAGGATGGCATCAATTATTTTTACCTCATTCCCCACAACAAGGGATTAACCACAGAACTCTTCTGGCAATCTGGCGTGGACTGGATGGTGGACAATTGGTACGCGAGCCTGCAAGCCTTCAATACGGGATTAATAGTAAATGTACTGGTACCGATGAAAAACGCATATCTGGGTATGCCGGTGTTGGCAACCTTTGTACTGGTGATGGGAATTGGCTACATCGTAGGTGGCCTTAGATCGGCGCTTGTTGTTGGCGGCTTGCTGCTCTTCATCGCTTCAACAGAATGGTGGGACAGAGCTCTGATTACAGCTTATATGGCAACTTTCGGAGTAGTTGTATCGGTTGTAATCGGCACAATTGCCGGCTCTTTGTGTGCTCAGAACAAATTCGCGACAAAGGGCATATTGCTGGTTTGTGATACCTTTCAGACCTTTCCTTCGTTCATCTATTTGATCCCGGTCATCATGCTCTTCGGTGTCACCGATACGTCTGTGTTAATCGCCGTTATTATCTATGCCACTATTCCCGCGACCCGGTACACCGTGGAAGGTCTTAGCAATGTACCGCAGTCTTTGCAGGACGCAGGTTCAATGTCTGGCGTCAATCGTATGCAGAGATGGCTCCAAATTGAATTACCAATGGCCTTTCCCCACATCGTGCTGGGCATTAATCAAACCGTTGTTTTTGCATTGTTTATGGTAATCATCGGTGCCATGATTGGAACCGATGATTTGGGGCAGTTAATTTTGAAATCCCTATCGGATAAACATGGAATCGGCAACGGACTTATGCTCGGCCTGTGCGTTGCTTTTATTGGCCTGACAGTCGATCATCTGATTGTTCGCTGGTCAAGTGACCGCAAGAAAGCCCTGGGTCTCTTATGACGTACTCAATATCCGACATCATGGCAGGTGCAGCTAAACCATTGAAGGTCTTCGAATTGTACCCGCAGTTTTTCATGGTGCGGGCTCGATGCTTTTATTGGTCTGGCCGCTGATCAAATCTTACGAACCTGGGCGAGCGAAAGAAAACGAGCATTGGGAATGGAGAAGGGCCTGGGTCTGTTATGACGCCCTACCTCCTAAGGATGGTGTAGGGTTCTATTCCGGTGGTGGTACGTCCCTTACCCGCGACTTGGTCGGATCGTAGAAAGGAAATGGCACCACTTTTGCCGGTAGCCGTTTTTGCTTGCCATCCAGTTTTCCTACCTCGACTTCAATACCAACCTCACTGTGTTCGACCGACATGCGGCATAGGGCAAAATTCTTGCGTAAGATCGGCGAGCGCACCGCACTGGTAATTTCACCGACCTGATTGCGACCTATGTTCACACAGTCGCCATTTGTGGCCATTTCATCGCCGTTTAATTCGAGGCCGACCAGCACGCGTTGAGGGTTTTCCTTGCGCTTGATCAATGCGGCTTTGCCGATGAAGTCGTCCTCCTTGGTTTTCAGGGGTACGGTAAACCCAATACCGGCTTCGAAAGGATCTGTCTGGTCGCTGAATTCATATCCGGCGAAGATCAAGCCAGCTTCGACGCGCAGCATATCTAGCGCTTCGAGCCCCAATGGCGTTAATTGATAGGGATTACCTGCTTCCCAGACTGCATCCCACACCTCGGGTGCATCGTTGGGGTGGCAAAATATCTCGTATCCTAACTCACCGGTATAACCGGTTCTTGAAACGATGACAGGAATTCCATGTTCATCGCCGATTCTGGCGATTGAGAAACGGAACCACTCGAGCTCTTCGACTGTAGCCTGCTCCGGACGAGTCCAGATGATCTCTTTTAGAATATTGCGGCTGTCGGGACCCTGGACCTGTAAATTGTGCAATTGATCGGTCGAGTTCCGAACCCACACATTCAGTCCGAGTTTCTGTGCCTGTTCGCGCAGCCAGATGCCGCTTTCGTCACTGCCGCCAATCCAGCGAAAATTATCCTGACCCAGACGGAATACAGTACCGTCGTCGATCATACCGCCGTTTTCGTAACACATTGCGGTGTATACAACCTGGCCAACCGCGAGGCGCCGAATATTACGCGTAACACAGGTTTGCATCAGCAGCTCTGCATCGGGGCCGAGCACCTCGTATTTACGTAGGGGCGATAAATCGATTACCGCGGCACCTTCACGGCAAGCCCAGTATTCGCCAATGGTGCCATGTTTAGTGTAACTGTTGGCGAGCCAGTATCCGGCGTACTCGGTGAAATTCCGGGTATGTTCCAGAGTTCTCGGGTGGAAGCCGGTTTCTTTGGTCAATTGTTTTTCTGCATCAGTAGTCATTCGATAGGCCATCGCTTTGTTAAATGAATTCTTGCCGGAGTAAATACGCATGTGAATATCGGTAGGATTCCAACCGTTCGCGGGATCGACGTCGCAGGGGCAGGCCGATGAAACACATACCATGTCCTTAAGCGCTCGCATCAGAACGTAATCGCCGGGTCGGGACCAGGGAGCATCAAAATACATTTGATTGGTATCGTCGATATTGGTATTGAAAAACAGATTGATCGCCATCCAGCCGGGACGCGACTGTATGCCGAAGGGTTTCAGTGCCCGATTGAAATTCTCGGAACAATTTACGTGCCCGGGATATCCCAGGTCGTCGTAATATTTGGCAGTACAGGCGGTCCCGAAACTGTCGTGGCGCCCGCAGGTGTCGCGGATGAGTTCGATCATCGGCTCGAAATCCTGAGTATAAAATTTTGCCAGCAACCCGGGGGCCGGGTAAGAAGCCCCGACTACGTGTCGGGTACTGGTCGCGTCGATGCAGCGTTCGAGTCCTTTGTCCAGTGCGGCAAGGTCAAAACACTGGAAGTCAGAGCATTCGCGACCCTCGACGTCGATAATCTGGATGTATTGTCCTGCCTTGACCTCATAAGCAAATGCGGTCCGTGCCTCTATATGAACATCCTGTAACGGCTCGGCGAGAGGATCCGGTAATCGAATTTTACACTCCTCGGTCAGGCTCGGCTGTCGGTATACAAAGACTGTGAGATCGGTAATAGTATTTTGCTGGTCTACCAGCATCGCCTCTCCCGGTGCAGCAACCACACAGGTGAGATCCTCGTTTGAAGTAAAACGGATAGAGTCGCCAGCAGGAGACTCCTCGCTAAAGACACGAGTGCTTTGCGCCGCATCGAGCGAAATGTTGCGGAATTTGAGCGTCCGTGCCAATTTCACCGCGCTGGCGTCATTGCCACTCAGGATGGCTTTTAATCCTTCGGCTTTACCGTTTGCTGTTGCGCCAATACTTTGCATATCGCTCAGACCATTTCTGCTGAATACTGAAATCTCGCCAGGTTGCATCCCCTCCGGGTTAACCAGCTCGATTTCATCGCCTGCAAATAATTCGATTGCAGTAATTCCGGCCGCCCTGACGACGTAACGCTCGGTATCCGGGGGTAGAGCATTAAGCCCTGGTTCAAGCGTTCGGACCGGGGATATAAATAAAGGTGCATTCATTTAACTAAACCGATCAAGTTTCGAGTAAGTCATCCTGTACTCCGAAGAGATGTTTTTTGATAATACCAACTGCTTCTTTGGCGTCACGAGAAGCAATGGCTTCGTATAAGAGGCGGTGTTGGCTATTATAATAGTTGATACGGTCAGGGGTTAGCAGCTTGGCCTTCATCATTCGCCATTGCGAATAACGTCTTACCTCGCTAATACGTTCGTATACCCAGTACATCAATTTATTTCTCGAACAATGTGCCAGTGCCATGTGAAAAGCGGTATCGGCACTGGCGAATTTTTCCGCATCACCACCGCATTCCTCGCATTGGCGTAATGCCTTACGTAATTCCTCGAGATCCCGGTGGCTGGCATTGACGATAGCCAGGCGGACCATTTGTGGCTCGATCGCGATGCGAACTTCTACCATTTCCAATGGGCTGGTAATGCTAGAGATATCGTGTTGGTTACTGAGTTCGCGGTGCGTCACATAGGTGCCGCTACCCACTTTACGGGTAACAAGATTCTGCTCTTCGAGATTTTGTAATACCGTTCTGATGGTACCCCGAGAAACACTGAATTCTTCGGCCAAATTTCGTTCTGCGGGTAACCTCTCCTCATGTGCATAGTGCCCTTCCAGGATCAAGTTACGCAATTGCGATACAACGCTGCGGGTGGTACCGCCGGACCTGACTTTACTGCCTTTTTCCGGTATGCCGTGTCCGCGATCGGGTAAAACCAAATCTTCATTTTCCTTAGTATCCAATGTGTATCTCTCCGCTAACCAAACTTATTATAATGGTACTATTAATTGGTACAATTTTGCGCTAAAAAACTTGTCAAATCAAGTGCTTTTAGTCTGATTACAACCGTTTATCCTCTGTTATTTACATTTTTGGGTTGCTATTCCTAATCGATACTGTGGTGTCGACCAGTATTCGAAAGTTAGGATATAAAGTTCGGATTAATATTGAAAAAATATATATAAATCGTTGATAAATAAACATTTAAATACGCAATATGAGTGTTTTCGAACTTCATATTAAAATCCTGCGATTGTTATAACTACGGCCCGTTAAAAAGTGTTTTTGTGAGCTCCCGAAAATTGGTTCAATGGTAAATGAAATAATAACAGAAATTGTACAAAATTATATCATAATGTCTTGTAATGGATCAATATATGGGTATACCATTACGGTCACAAAAATAAAGTGGTAGTACAAGATAGGGTCGTAACACAAAAGAAAATAACAATTAACAATTAACAAGCAGGCAGGTCGGGTAGCTCGCTTGCTCTGGGGCGGTAGTGAAAGCAAGCGAAAAAATAACGAGCAGAGTTATAAACGAAAATTCAAAAAATCAATTGGAGAGTATATATGACTGATTTACAAGCACATGTTGATGCACCCGGCCGCGCCGATCTGGTTAAGCAGGTGAGCGAAAAAATAAAAGAAACCGGTGTGGATTATATTTACTACCAGTTCATCTCGGTCACCGGCCGTGTCGTAGGAAAGGGTATCCCGGCCATGCACTGGGAGCGTCTGGCTGAAAAAGGCTTTCAACTGGTTTATGGCTCGACCGCCAATTTGTTTGTCGATCGCCATGGCCACTACATCGGATACGGTGCCGAGTCGTCTGAACTGGTAGGCATTCCTGATCCCGAGACATTTGTACAGCTACCATGGGATAAGCGCGTTGGCCGGGTATTTTGTACGCTGTTTCGCAACCGTGAAGAACGCGAGAATCCGGGTGGTGCACTGTCTTCAGACTGTCGCGGCAACCTGCGTCGGATTCATAACGCTTTTCAGGAGAAACATGGTCTCAACATGCGGTGTGGCACAGAGCCGGAAATGATGTGGCTCAAGCGTGGTGAAGACGGTAAACCAAATGGTGGTGTGACCAAGCCAAATTGTTACCACATCGATCAGTTTGAAGAACTGCGCCCTACTTTCATGAAAGTAATCGAATACTCAGTCCAAATGGGGCTCGATATCATCCAGGGCGATCACGAAGACGCGCCGGGCCAGCTTGAATTGAATACCCAGTATGACGACGTCCTACGAAATGCGGATCGTCTGACGACTTATCGTCAAATTTGTGCGCAGGTAGCACGTGAAGACAATCTTATAGCCTGTTTCATGTCCAAGCCATTTATGGGTGTATCCGCTTCCGGCTGTCATCACAACATGTCGCTATGGCGCGGTGGAAAAGACGTTGTTAACAAGCTTGGCATGGAATCCCTGCCCGGAATGGATGGCGCCTTCAGTTACATTGAGGGTGGCGAAAACACCTTCATGCCTGACCCATCGATCGACGAGCGGGCACCAGGTCCGATTGGTCTAAATTGTATCGGTGGTGTCATCAAGCACCTGGGTGCTTTGACCTCTATAGGATCTTCCACGGTAAATTCTTACCGCCGTTTATGGGATACCGGATTCTGGGCGCCCGTCTTTGCCGACTGGGGCTACCAGAATCGTACCTGCGCGTTACGCGTATCAGCGCCTGGCCGTTTTGAATATCGATCTGTTGATTCGATGGTGAATCCTTATCTGATGGGTTCAGCGCTACTGCAGACTTTTGACGATGGTATCGACAACAAGCTCGATCCAGGTGAAGCCGAAGAGCGCAATATTTATGAAGCGATCGACGCGGGCAAAAAAGTTAAGAAGTTACCGATGTCATTAGGCGATGCGCTCGAAGAGCTGCGCAACGACGAAGTCATCAAGTCGTCGATGCCGGGTGATATGTACCGGGTTTTCGAGCATTACAAGCGTGACGAATGGGAAAAATACAACGCCACAGTTACCGACTGGGATGTTGAAACCTACCTGGACTGCTTGCCATAAGTTGAATGTCAGTCACCCGGTGCCTGTCACCGGGTGACAAAACTATTTAGTGCTGTGGTAACACAGCAGTTATTTTAATCTTATGAGGAAATTCTTATGTGTGGTATTGCTGGACTTATCTGGAAAGGTGGTGCGAGCAGTGATATCGGAACAGAGATGACTCAGATGCTTCAAGCTTTGAAACATCGCGGACCAGACTCGACCGGTTATGCACTCTACGGAAAACCAGAAGAAGGTGTAGAGGTGTTGCGCTTCAAGGTGGCCGAACAGGAAGAAATGGATACCGGTTTCGATATTCATCGTCAGGTGATTGAACGTAAGGCTGCGGTCGACACGCGTCTTGAAGAAATGGGCGCTGAAATTATCAAAAAGGAAGATGCAACCGAATATGCATTTCGTTATCAATTTAAATTTGACGGTGATCTGAAGCGACTGATCGATTACATCGAGGATCTTGAAGGCGTTGAGATCCTGTCTGTCGGTAACGCGCTGGAGCTGATCAAGGATTTGGGCGATGCGGCACGGGTATCAGAGCAATACGGGCTAAATGGCTTCGTCGGTACGCATGCCATTGGCCATACGCGCATGGCAACCGAGTCTGACGTCGATATTCGATCAGCCCATCCGTACTGGGCCTACCCGTTTAATGACGTCGCTGTTGTGCACAATGGTCAGTTAACCAACTACTG
>CAXMRQ010000147.1:0-4358 GCA_964196115.1 uncultured Gammaproteobacteria bacterium | reverse complement strand
ATTAAAACATCAAAATCCTCATATCTACTGCGGTGATTGGAGATTGCAACACGAATACAGTATTGTCCATTCAGGGTCGAATAGGAAGGTGCGGCTATCCCCTGCTCCTGTAGCTCAATTAAAATTTCCCGATTCAACTGGTTCAGCGAGTCATGACTCATTTGCCCGGGATTGTATCGATAGCAGACGATATCCAGCCCAATCGGAGCGATTAATTCCAGATATTGTGTTTTATCGATCAGGCCACCCAGGTATTGCGCCTGATCAATGTTTCTGGAAATCATACGACCTAGTTTTTTCGTGCCGTGCTCCTTCATCGTCATCCAGATTTTTAATGCTCGAAACGACCGGCTCAGTTCGACCCCGTACTCCGAGAACCAGGATGTACCCGATGCCAGCCCACGCGTTGTTTTCTCCAGATACTCAGGAATCAACGCAAAACTATCACGGTGGGCTTTTTCATCACGCACCAGTACGCAGCCAGCCTCAAACGGCACATGCATCCACTTATGCAGGTCTAGCGCAATCGAATCAGCCCGTTCGATGCCACTTAACAGAGGTCGAACGGTTTCAGACAACATGCCGATAGCGCCGATGGCACCGTCAACATGAAACCAGATAGCATATTTTTCACATAAGTCGGCAATTGCATTCAAATCGTCGATTGCCCCGGTATTGACGGTGCCCGAACTAGCGACAATACAAATTGGTTCGAACCCAGCCTCGATATCCTGTTGTATGGTTTTTTCCAACTGCTCGAGGTTAATTGTATAGTCGTCGTTGACCGTAATTTTTCTCAGGCTATCGCTTCCGAGCCCCAGTAATTCGACCGCTTTCTGGTTGCAACTATGCACTTCTGTGGATCCGTACACAGTCAGTTTTTTGTCGATGGACTGAATACCATTCTTGCGAATATCAAAATCTGACCGGCTGTTTCGTGCAATAGTTAAACCCGCCAGATTCGCCATCGATGCGCCACCGACTAGAAGACCGCTAGCGTCTGGCGGCAAGCCCACTATCTTCTTCATCCAGCCAAGCACCTGTTCTTCGACGAGTATCGCCGCATGGTTTCCACCACCCATATTAGGATTCATGGTAGCTGCCATTAAATCAGCCAGTGCGCCCATGATGGTGCCGTTACCCATATACCACGACCAAAATCGGGGATGAATATTTCCCATTGGGTACGGAAAAATGTTGGTTAAAAAATCCTCATATACCTGGTCTGGACTTGCCGGCTCTTCAGGTACCTCTGTTTTGAATGTTTCCTTTACCGCTTCGGGCACCACTTGCCACACCGGTCTATCGCTTACCGATTTCAAATAATTAATCGAATCGTCAATCATTCGATGCCCCAGGGTACGCATTTTTTCCCAGTCTTCGGGATCAAGCGACTCAAATGGTTGTTTACTACTCATTGCTGTTTCAACATTTTCAACCCAACTATGTAGAGATAACGACTAAAATAATTTTAACATTAACCATACTTGCCGATACTGTATAGGTAAATCAGGAACACAGGCTTTTATCATTTATTGTACGCTTTGGTATCGCTTCAGGTATTACAATTATTCCGCAGCCTGCAGCATAGAATTAAACAAAAATTGCCTGGCAGAATACTTTTACCACTCTTCATTATCTTAAATCTGGAAACGAACCATAATGCCAATAACAATTCCAGTGGGTTCAGGTAAAGGTAGCGCAGGGAAAAGCGTGCTATCAACCAATATCGCCTACCTGCTGGGTCGATCAGGTTTGTCGGGAACCCTGGTCGACCTGGATCCTGGAGGAGCTGACATAAGTATTTTGATGGGTTTGTTCAAGCCACGCTATACGCTGACTGACCTCATCGAAAAGAAGGTAGAGTCGCTGGAACAGGTAGCGCTGAAACTGGAAGGACTCAATAAAATTCGAGTCATTACTGGAACAGGGAATTCGCTGCACATTGCTAACACGCCATCGGCAACCAGGGCAAAGTTGCTACGTCATGTTCAGAAGGTCAAGAGCGACATCGTTGCGTAAATGGTCGATTTGCTTGATCCATATCTGGAATGACTGCTGAAAATTTTGAGTCAAATTGGCGACAACCGCTGTTTCTTCCTGTGAGGCTGTATCGTCAATTTCCGCCGCATTACTCGCTTCATTATCAAAGTGAAAGATACGGTTTCATCAACTTTGCCGAAAAATCCATGATGGAGGATGGCACACACGATTTTTTGACGTTTTCAATCGTTTTGTTGACACCCCAGTGAATCCGTCGAAGCGAAAAGCAACCAATCATCTGCGAATGTGTTTATAATTGTCGGCAATATTTTGTTCGCATAAACGGAGACAACAATGCCCAGCAATACGGTTACGATCACCGACAACCGCAACGGTCAGCAGGCGGATTTTGATATCCTCGATCCTGTAATAGGTAATTCAACCATCGATGTCCGTCAACTCACTGATAAATTGGGTCTGTTTACCTACGACCCGGGGTTTCAGGCGACCGCTAGTTGTAAAAGCGATATCACCTATATTGATGGCGACGCTGGAATTTTACGCTATCGTGGATATCCGATTGAGCAGCTTGCCGAAAAAAGCAACTATATGGAAGTCAGCCACCTACTCATGTATGGGGATCTACCGAGCAAATCCGAATATAATAAATTCGTCAATTCGATTACCAATCATACGCTAGTGCACGAAGGTTTAATGGCGTTCATCAATGGGTTTCATAACGACGCACATCCGATGGCGATAATGGTAGGGGTAGTCGGTGCCTTGTCTGCTTTTTATCACGACTCGCTCGATATCACCAACCCCGAGCACCGCGAGCAGTCGGCACATCGACTACTCGCTAAAATGCCCACTATCGCTGCGCTGAGCTACCGACATGCCAACGGCTTACCTCCAATCTATCCAAGAAATGATCTCGGCTATATCGAGAATTTCCTCAATATGATGTTCAGTTACCCGACCGAAAGCCGTCCCGTAAGTAAGGTCGCCACGCGCGCGATGGAATTAGTATTCATCCTGCACGCTGATCACGAGCAAAATGCGAGCACCTCCACAGTGCGACTATCCAGCAGCTCAGGCGCCAATCCATACGCCTGTATTGCCGCCGGGATCGCCTCACTATGGGGCCCGGCGCACGGCGGAGCTAATGAGGCCGTGATTCGTATGCTCGATGAAATTAATAATCCGTCGGAAATTTCAAAATATGTTAAACGGGCGAAAGACAAGGACGACAATTACAGGCTAATGGGGTTTGGACATCGTATCTATAAGAATCACGATCCGAGGGCAACGATTATCCGGCAGGCCTGTAACGATTTACTCGATGACCTCGAAACCATTAATCAACCCATGTTTGAAATTGCCAAGGAACTGGAAAGAATAGCACTTGAAGACGAATATTTTATCGAACGAAATCTCTATCCAAACGTTGATTTTTATTCGGGTATTATTCTCAAGGCTCTAAATATGCCACTCAATATGTTCACCGTTGTTTTTGCGATGGCGCGCACGGCGGGATGGATTTCACAGTGGGAAGAAATGATGACCGATCAGGAACAGCGCATCGGACGCCCACGACAAATTTATACCGGCCATGAAAATCGCGACTATGTCGACATGAGCCAGCGCGACTGAGTCTGCCGAGGAGTCTGTCGGACTTAGGTGGTCGTCACGAGGAAAAGACCGGCCTAGGTCCGGCAGGCTCCTAGCGACCAAAGAAAACCGGTTCATCACCTGACTGCCAGAAAGCATATTTATGCATTACTGACTGGAACAGTTCTGATTCGATTTGTTGATTTAACCAGCGTCTGACCCCGGTGTATTTGCATTGAGCAAACCACTGTGGATCTACGCCAGCAAACTGACGAATAAAAGGCATGATAGCGACATCGCTAATAGTTAGCCGATTGTCGAATAACCAGATATTTTCGACCAATCTCGATTCGAGGCTGGCAAGAAATTTTTCCGCTTGAATTCGGTGCTCTAACTGACTTTTTTGCAGAAATCGGTCAGCATACTTATAGTTATCGAGTAGAGGTTTGAATTCTACGTCGTTTTGACGGATCAATTCCTGAGATTCAACATCCTCCATCAGCCACTGCTGCGGGTCGGAAATTGATAGAGCCCAGTGCATTATGTCGAGACTTTCCGCAAAGACAGTCCCATCGTTAATTCGCATAACAGGGACAGTAGCTTTAGGTGACATGTTTAACAGTTCGGCAGGCATAGCACTCAGCTTAACCTCACGAAGTTCAACCCTTATCGCGCCATAAATCAATGCCATACGAGCCCGCATCGCATAAGGACAACGTCGAAACGAATATAGGCAAGGAAGGTTCATTGTCTCCTAGGAGTCT
>CAXMRQ010000146.1:0-6505 GCA_964196115.1 uncultured Gammaproteobacteria bacterium | reverse complement strand
GAAGACCGCAAGATAGACTTTGATCTGATCACCAGCCTGGGCGAACGTAATATCAAACAGAAAAGGACGAACAAAGGCAAAAAACCTAAAACTGCAAAAAACAGAAATTCCCGAGCGCCGGATAATAAAAGTAAGAAAGTTAAAAAAGATAAAAAAACGCGCAAAAGATAAGCGCTATGAGTCAGTCTTACATCTATGGTTTTCATGCGATCAGTAAAATGTTGCAGCATTCACCGCAGAACTGTATCCAGCTGATATGCACCGAGGCGAGGAATCCTCGTTTACTGTCACTCATTGCATCTGCACGGCAGGGCGGGCTTTCAGTTCGCTTTGAGGCACGTGAGGCACTGTCTAATTTATGCGGCAATACAAAGCACCAGGGTTGCGTCATGCAGATAGCCGACGAATCACCCAACGCACTAACGCTGGAACAGCTGCTTCAGCAAAACAATGAACGCTCACTTTACCTGGTGCTAGACGGTGTTCAGGATCCCCATAACCTCGGCGCCTGCCTGCGCACAGCGGATGCAACCGGAGTAGACGCGGTTATCATTCCCAAAGACCGATCCGCAGGCTTGACTGCGACTGTACGCAAGGTAGCGGCCGGTGGGGCCGAAACGGTGCCCTTGATTGAGGTAACGAACCTGGCACGCTGCTTAAAGGATATGAAAAAGGCCGGTATCTGGGTCTATGGTACTAGCGGAGAAGCGATGACCGGTTTATATGAATTTCAATACGATTCGTCTGTTGCGTTAGTGATGGGCGCAGAAGGTGATGGCCTGCGTCGTCTCACCGCCGAGCAATGCGATCATTTGATTAAACTACCAATGTTGGGAAGCGTTGAGAGCCTCAATGTATCGGTCGCTGCCGGGGTTTGTTTATATGAGATTTTACGCTCAAGAATGGCTTGCAGCTAGATCATTGCTCGGGTAGAATCCGCGCTCCGTTAAGTTCTCGCTCCATTGCTAAACAAAGCAGGGGGCATATTCCATGAGGATGTTATGAAGCATTACGAAATTGTGTTTCTGGTCCACCCTGACCAGAGTGAGCAGGTGCCCGCGATGACCGAGCGTTATCGTAGCATGATTACCAATTCCGGCGGCGTAGTACACCGTGAGGAAGACTGGGGTCGCCGTCAGCTTGAATTCCCGATCAAGAAAATTCATAAAGCACACTATGTGTTGTTGAACATCGAATGTTCGCAGGAAATACTGGATGAAATCGAAAGTGCCTTTCGCTTCAACGATGCGGTACTGCGTCATTTAACGCTAAGCTGCAAAGCTGCGATTACTGAAAAATCAATCATGATGGCCGAAGTAGAACGCGAAGAATCGGCCAAGACCGTTGATCGCAAACCTGCTGCTAGTCCCGATGTGAAGCCGGGCGACGATGCTAAAACCGAAGATAGTGAAACCGCAGACGATGAAGCTAAGATTGAAGCTGTCGAACCTGTCGAAGCTGTCGAAGCTGTCGAAGCTGTCGAAGCTGTCGAAGCTGTCGAAACTGTCGAAACTGTCGAAACTGTCGAAACTGTCGAAACTGTCGAAGCTGTCGAAACTGTCGAAACTGTCGAAACTGTCGAAACATCGGCCGATGAATCAGAGCTCAAACTCGCTGAAGAAGGGGAAAAATAGCCATGTCTCGTTATTTCCGTCGTAAACGTTTTTGTAAATTTACTGCCGAAGGCACTGTCCAGATCGATTATAAAGATCTGGAAACTTTGAAAGAATATATTACTGAGACCGGCAAGATCGTTCCCAGCCGCGTTACCGGCACCAAGGCCAGGTATCAGCGTCAGCTCGCAACTGCGATTAAGCGCGCGCGCTTTCTATCGTTGTTACCTTACACAGATCAGCACAAACTCAGGTAAGTTTAGAGAGATGTCAAGATGTTGGCTCTCGCGAAATATGCCCTAAAGGGGCCTTACCACGCAGCCACAATTGTAGCCATGTTGGCTATCGCAGCGGTATTCCTGCCGTTTGTGGCTGGACAGTCGTTCGTTAGTGCAATAGCTACGGCGATACTGATTGTTATGGCGAGTGCGCTGGTTGGACTGATTATTCTGACCCAGGGGACAAGGCCTGGGCTGAAATCTATAATTGCGTCGATATTAGGCATCACTCTGGTAACGACACTAACATTAAATACGCCAACTTTGGGTATATCGATTGGTTTAGTGCAGTGGTTGCCGATAGTAATCCTGGCGCAAACATTAAGATCTACCCGGTCACTGGCTTTAATGATTTTGGCGGGCCTGGTTTTGTCGATAGCGGTGATTTTGTTGCAGTTTATTATCTGGCCGAATCTCGAAGCGACATTATTGCCGGGGTTTCAGCAGTCTTTTGCGCTACTCGCTGAAAACCCTGCAATAACTGGTGAAATGGTCGAGAAATATACGCAGTTACTGACGCACTGGACGGTGCTTTTACTGGTTTCGATGATGTATATGCTTTTTGTGTCGATCATCCTTTTATCACGTTGGATGCAGGGCAAATTAGCCACTTCGGACGGCTATAGTAAAGAGTTCCAGGCGATATCATTAGGAAAACCGGCAGCTTTAGCAAGCCTGGTAGTTGTTTTACTGAGCAGCTGGCTAGATCAGGACTGGATCACGAGCGTGGCATTGACGGCGATGGTCGCTTTTTTATACCAGGGAATTGCGGTGGTTCACAGCAAGCTAGCAGTGAATAAACACAAGGCTATTATCATAGGGATTTTTTATGCGTCGTTAGTAATTTTTCCGCAGGTCATGGCTGCAAGCTCGATCGCCGGAATGTTAGATAACTGGTTGATATTTCGTAAAAAAAGAAATATCGAATCAACGTAATTGTAATTTGAACATTTAAAACTGAATAGGGGATATCCGATGGAAGTTATTCTTTTGGAAAACATTGAAAACCTGGGTTCGCTGGGCGATAAAGTGGCAGTGAAATCAGGCTTTGCACGCAACTTCTTAGTGCCGCATGGCAAGGCGAAAGTAGCGACAGCTGCTAATATAGCCGAATTTGAAGCGCGTCGTGCTGAACTTGAAAAAGCCGCAGCAGGCGCATTGGGCGAAGCTCAGACAAGACAGCAAGCTATTGAAGCACTTGGCACGCTCGAGATTACCGCCAAAGTCGGATCTGAGGGTAAGTTATTCGGCTCAATCGGAACCGCCGATATTGCCGAGGTTATTTCAGCAGCCGGTGTAGCGGTTGAAAAGCGCGAAGTTCGCCTGCCCGATGGTGCGATACGCACTACCGGTGAACACCAGATTGATATCCATGTTTACACCGATGTTGATACTTCCGTAACCATTTCTGTTGTTGAAGAAGAATAAAATCCAGTAATGTTATTACTACATTTTAACCGTAGTAGTTGACTGTGGTAAACGAAGTGAAAGGAGCTGTCTAACCATGACAGCTTTTTTTTGCCTTGAATAAAGCCGTAGCCATTACTATCTTGGCGCAAACATATTATTATTGGTAAACCTATGATCATTAATCCCTTAAACCTGTATGTCTGAAATAGTCACTCGCGTAGCGGAGCTTAGCCAGCGTGTCGAAGACCTGAAAGTACCGCCGCATTCCCTCGAAGCGGAACAGTCGGTGATCGGTGGGTTAATGCTGGATAATCGCGCCTGGGATGAAATTGCTGACATTATTAATGAACGGGATTTTTATCGTCACGATCACGCTCTGATTTTACGCTCGATCAATGCGCTTGCCGAAGATGAAAAACCCTACGATGTAGTTACTGTATCAGAATGGCTCGGGGCACGCGGGGAACTCGACTCGATTGGTGGTCTTGCCTATTTGAGCATACTGGCGAATGACACGCCGACCGCGGCCAACATAAAAGCCTACGCCAATATTGTTCGTGAATATTCGATGCTCAGGAGTCTAATCCAGGTCGGTAATGAAATATCGGCGAGCGCCTATAACTCTGATGGCAGACCCAGCAAGGAGCTTGTCGATGAAGCCGAGCGTAAAGTATTCCTCATAGCAGAGCAGGGCGCTGGCAATCGTCAGGGCTTCGAAGCAATCAATGAACTACTCGGCCGAGCGGTAAAACGCGTCGAAGAAATGTACCGCAGTGATACTGCGCTTACCGGGATTTCTACGGGTTTCAGCAATTTTGATGACAAGACTTCGGGGTTGCAAAAATCGGATTTAATTATTATTGCCGGTCGCCCATCGATGGGTAAAACCAGTTTCGCGATGAATCTGGCTGAGAATGCGGCATTGCACAACGAAAATTCGGTTGCTGTGTTCAGTATGGAAATGCCCGGTGAGCAGCTCGCATTACGTATGATGTCGTCTCTGGGGCGTATCGATTCGCATAATTTGCGCACCGGAAAACTGGATGACCATGACTGGCCAAGACTGATTTCTTCGGTCAATATGCTGTCAAAGGCAAAATTATTTATCGACGATAGTGCGGCGCTGAATCCGACCGAACTACGCGCCCGAACACGTCGCCTGAAACGCGAGCACGGGCTCGATCTGGTGATCGTCGACTACATACAGCTAATGCAGGTCGGTGGTAACACCGAAAACCGTGCGACTGAGATATCTGAAATTTCGCGTTCGTTAAAATCTTTGGCTAAAGAATTACAGGTACCGATTATCGCGTTGTCGCAATTGAATCGTAGTGTCGAGCAACGACCCGATAAACGCCCGATCATGTCTGACCTGCGTGAATCCGGCAGCATCGAGCAAGACGCCGATGTCATACTGTTTATCTATCGGGACGAAGTCTACAACCCCGAAAGCGCCGACAAGGGCACAGCCGAAATTATCATACGCAAACAACGTAACGGACCCATCGGTACGGTACGCCTCTCGTTCCTGGGGCAGTACACTCGATTTGAAAATCTCGCGCACGACGATTACGGGGGCCAGTTTGAATAGCCATGGATCCAATCGCCACGCACGGGTCAGCATAGATCTCGAAGCCATTCGTCACAACTACCGGCTGCTAAAAGAAATATCGGGTGGCAATAACCTGATAGCGGTCATAAAAGCTGATGCCTATGGTCACGGGGCCACTGAAGTTGCAAAAGCGCTACCGGATGCCGATGCCTTTGCGGTTGCAGCCGTGGGGGAGGCGGAAGCTCTGAGGAAAACCGGAATAACACAGAAAATACTTGTTCTAGGCGGTTTTATTCGAGCCGAGGAGTTACAAACCTGTATCGAATATCAGTTAGACCCGGTACTCCATCACCAGCACCACATCGATCATTTATTAAATCATGCCGATCTCAGGGGCCTGCAGGTCTGGGTAAAGATCGACTCCGGCATGGGGCGCCTTGGCTACGCCTTAGGCATTGTCCCCGATGTGATAGAACAGCTTCGTCGAGTAGTTACTCTGGGGCAGGTTCGACTAATGACCCACCTTGCAAGCGCGGATAATGTCGAAAGCTTGTTTACCGAACAGCAAATAAAGGCCGTAAAAGCCCTTCAACTGGATCACTACGAGTGGGGTGTTGCGAACTCGGCGGGAATTCTCGGATGGCCGAATGCGCACAAAACCTGGGTTCGTGCGGGCATCGCGATGTACGGGGCTAATCCTCTGTCGAATAGAAAGCGGTCCTCGGTTGATTTAAGGCCGGCTATGCAGATGAAAACATTAATACTCGCGGTAAATGATCACCGCAAAGGTGATTTAATCGGATACAGTAATGCCTATAGTTGTGACAAAGACATGAAGATCGCCGTGATTGCCGCCGGATATGCCGATGGATACCCCAGGCATAAAGTAAAGACGGCTCAGGTTAACATTCACGGACAACCCTGTGATATCGTCGGGCGTGTCTCAATGGATATGATAACAGTCGATGTCAGCGGTCTCGAAACTGTCAGTGTAGACGACGAAGTCATCCTCTTCGGAGACTCACCCGAAGTCAATGACATAGCCGATTGCTCAGAAACCATCGCCTACGAAATCCTCTGTAACGTAGGCGCACACGCAAGGCGGGAATATCTCAATAAAGACTAAAATTGACTGGCAAAATCCAAGTTTAATCCGTAGAATCGCGCCTTCAAATTAAGCGCCTGTAGCTCAGTTGGATAGAGTACTCGGCTACGAACCGAGCGGTCGGGAGTTCGAATCTCTCCAGGCGCGCCATGTATAAAAGAACCCGCATCTTTTCGCGGGTTTTTTTATGCATGGTGTTTCTGCGAGCTTGAAGTAGAACTCCGAGTTCGACAAATTCGTCAGGAACGAATTTGAACGTCCGCAGGACGGCCCGAAGGGCGGGCAGGTAAATGCTCCTGCATTACCTGCATACATCACATCTGTGTGAATAAGGGCAGGATGCCCGGAGTTATCTCACCAGGCGCACCATCCATAAATCTGCAAATAGTAGTGATTAAATGTGACACCATCCACACTTAAAAAGCACCTCAAGGCGATATTTAATGTGACCCATTTCACGTTAAATCGGTGTTATTAAAAACGAGAAATGTGATGCTTCTCACACTTCAAAAAACACCACTCTGGCCCTATTAAAATATTCATGTTA
>CAXMRQ010000145.1:0-16520 GCA_964196115.1 uncultured Gammaproteobacteria bacterium | reverse complement strand
ATACTATGGTACGCAACTTTTTGTTGCAGAATCTGGAGCGAAAAGGCGAGCAATGGCGCTGGCAGGTTAACTGGGCAGTCATAGATCGGCAAATGCATCAACTGACCGGATTTTCAAACTTGCCGGTGGACTGGAAAATTGATATCCCGAGCTGTTTTATTCGAGGTGAGAATTCCGAATATATTGGCACCGCCGAAGAAGCGGAAATTAAAGCTCACTTCGAACAGGTAACTATCCAGACAATCAGCAATGCAGGTCACTGGTTGCACGCAGAGCAGCCGGAGAAGTTTTCACAGTTAGCCTTAAGCTTTTTGTCGCGCCAGTAGCATGCCAGTTAAATTAATACAGCATTTAATTTCCATTAAAATATTTCTTCTGTTAGTCGCGGTAACCGGTTTAGTCACCAACGTATACGCTAGCGAGCGTCGCTACATGGCACCGATGTGAAATTCACGCTGGAAAATGACCGAGACAAGCGGTCTTTTCGCAGGCAGCAGGCAGCAAACTTCAACTCAAACTAGTCACTCACGAGCGTTTCATGAGCGGTTTGGGTGTTGAATTTCGATCCGAGTCGCCAATCGGGAAACCTGTTGTACCTCAATGGCAACTTGCCTGCTTTAAAACTACTGGAAAGGGTTTGTTAGTGAATATTCCAACCACAGCAGCCAAACACGCCTATCTGCAAGAAGATAATGCAATCAGTAAAATAATAATTTCCGGTCATGCCGATCTCAATTTATCGAAATAGACAAACGTAATATCAGTGAAATAGCCGGTGAAATAAGAGAAAGCGATTTCATCAAGCTGGCTGAAGTAATCTCGGTATGCCGGGCTAATTATTTGAAAGAAGTATCGAAAATGGCAAATAGTGAAGCTGGTGAATTCGACGACTCCCTATCTCAACAGGTCAACAAGCAGAGGTTGTTATACGAAGAAACTATGCTTGGTCTTGACGCTTTACGGCATGCACTGGATCGGGGATATTTCGGTTTATTAAGCGATTAAACAGCGGCTATGCTGTGAACAGACAGAATTCGAGTCCTATCTGCGTCTGGTTTTCTAGCGAAAATCATTTTCTTACTAAATTCTCAAAACTTTGCTATCCATTAAATACGCTAGATTCTATAATTCGAGGCATTGAAGTATTTTTGCCGGTAATTATCCCCCATTGTTTACAATTATTCCTGATATGAGAACTGCGCGGTTTATTTATTGTGCGGTAGCATTATTCCATCAGGCGATCAGTTTATCCAGCATTGATCGGTTTAGATCGACCTGCTGTTTAATACCGGCAGGCCTGTGATTAATATCAGATCTAAGTTGTGGGTGCCCACTTTGACCGGGTGCTTATTTATCCTCACCTATCTAATCAGCAGGACACAGGACGTTTGGGCGCTTGAATACGAACTGTTTCTGTTCATTTTACATTTGTTGCCGTCGGATAGAGAGCTTCTTGCACTATCTTCAATCCGCATAGCGCCACAATGGTCGGTGTTAATGGTATACGGTTTTCTGCTGGCAATTTATATCATCAAATATCTGCGCTCGGGAACTACTGCGTTATCGTTTGTCAGCGTTAGCATCATCCTTTTTACATTACTGATGATAGAAGTATCGCTTACCATTTTTAGTCAAGTTTACCTGCCGGTGGGATTGCCCGCAGCGGTAGTATTGCTGGGCACCTCATTGTACTGGCTGGTTAGTTTATTCCGTAGAATTGACTCAGTTGTCCACGCTAGCCAGAATTCCGTGTCATTGAAAGAAGTGCGGAAACAGATTGTACACGGCGAGTACAAAACTGCTCTGGTGATGTTGAAGCAGTGTCAATTTAGCGATGAATTACTAGAAGTTGGATACGACCTCGGGATGCTGCTTGAGTCTGATAAACACTGGGCCAGCGCTTTAAATTTATATTACTGGTTACTACAGTTTGACCCCGGACTGGAAGATTTTGTTAGCAGAATTGAAGAGATTAGAAACAAACAGTCATTAAGAAGAAAACTGATTAATCAGGAAGAGACGCTTCATATTGTCGGTCATTATGAATTGCGCAAAAAAATAGCGCAGGGCTCATCGGCTTCTGTTTATGAGGCCTACGATATGCGAACGCATAATCAGGTGGCATTAAAGGTCATGTCTCCGCAAATTAATAATAAAACTGAGCGCGAACGCATCGATCACTGGTTACACGAGGCGGAAATCGTGTCGCAGTTTGAACACCGTAATATTGCAAAAATTCATGATGCAGCTAATTATAGAGATACTGCCTATATTGCGATGGATTATATATCTGGCTACCCCATGTCATTACGCCTACGCAAACGCGAGTACATCACCGTGGGCGAATGTATTCGAATATCGAAATCGGTATTAAGCGCACTCGCGGTGGCGCACAGTCATGGCGTCATTCATGGTGATATAAAACCGGCCAATATTATGTATGACGAAAAGTCGGATATTTATATTGTCTCCGACTTTGGCGCAGCCTATACCCCGGAACGAGGTAAACAGGGCAGCAATACCATCGTTGGCACACCGTCTTACATGTCCCCCGAGCAACTGCAGGGCAAGAAGCTGGATGGGCGTTCCGATCTATTTTCGTTAGCGGTAACCCTGTACCACCTGCTCACCGGTCACCAGCCATTTACCGGCAGCGGTCTGCATCAGTTAAAGCAGAGTATCATTAACGATGAGCCTGACCTGAATCATTTCACTCTGCCCGCGGGTATTATGGAGGTCATCATGAAGGCGTTGCAAAAAAAGACCTACATGCGTTTTGCCGACGCCCAGCAAATGCTTACCGCAGTAGAGTATTGCGAAGCCCAATTAAAAGAGAGAATGCAGGGTAAAAGTTAGTGCTGTTTCAATTCGATAATATTTTCTGTAACGGATCTAAGTACTGTCGATAAGTTTTCCAGCGGCCGATCGAGGTCTTATAAAGTGGCTGCCTAACCTGCCATAAACTAGCTGTAGATATCGGGCGTTGTTGTTCGGTGAAGTTTAAGATTTCTGCATGCCAGTCCAGCCCGCAGTGTTGCAATAATCGTCGGCTTTGGGTATCGGGATCTTCAACCAGATCTTCGTATTGTATTTCGATAATTCTGTCCGGAAACAATTCCTGCCAATGCGCCATCAGCTTTAAGTAGCCACGATAAGCATGGCCCATATTTTCAAGGTCATTTGTAAAGTGCAAACCCCTGTCAAAATTTTGCTGATAGCAGGACCAGCAAGTATCCATCGGGTCCCGCTTGCAATGGATGATTCGGGCCTTCGGAAAAAGCAGGAAAATAATACCGAGGCGTAAATAATTGCCCGGAAGTTTGTCCAGAATTCGTATTACTTCAGGCTGAAGAGCCTGTAAATCACGAACATACTGTTGAGCCAGACCGTTAATTTGTTGTTGCTCGAGATTTTTAAATCGACTGGCGTGGCTTTTTGCGGGTGTCGGAAGCGTGTTTTTTAGCGAGGCAACCAGGTCGAGCATAAATTGTAATTCCCCGGCACCATGAATCGATGGGTGGGCAGATAGAATTTGTTCTACCAGTGTGGTGCCCGATCTGGGCATGCCAACAATAAATACGGGTAGCACGGATTCGTCGCCCCATCCATTTCGATGCTGGTAAAACCTGGAATCGAAGGTACTAATGATGTCTTCAATTTGCGCGTTATGCTGAACTTTGTCGAATCGATGCAGTCGGGATTTGAGTCGGTTAGCATAATGAAAATATTCGAAAGCGGAAGCATAGTCGCCGCGTTGTTCCTGGAATCTACCAAGCGTAAAACCTATTGTTATCAAATTTCTATGGTCGGGACAGTTATTAATGAGCTGATTAAATTTTCGTTCAAGGATTTCGAGTTGTTGAGCAGAGGGCACAAAACCACGATTCATCGATAATCGATACCAGGCGTTAGATAATTCTGCATTCAACTGCAGTGCTTTTTGGAATTGGGTCGTAGCCAGTTCAAAATCCCCTATGGTCTGAGCGTGTATGCCGAGCCAGTAATGCGCCTCGGCGTTATTGGGGTCGATAGTTAACACTGATGAAAACCGTTTTTTCGCCTCTTTGGGATCCACCGCCAATTCTATTTTTCCCAGATTTAAACGGGGCTCGGTCAATTGCGGGTTATGCTCCAGCGCTGATCGGTAACAGGGCAAGGCTTTAGCTATACTGCCGTGTCTTTCAAAGGCGTCTCCTAGACGGTTGTAAAGAGTAGCGTTAGTCGGTTGGCGTTTAAGGAGCTGTTGATAATGATCGATCGCCTCATCATAGTATTCTAGCTCTAGCAAAGTATCTGCCAGATTGGTACGGCAGTCGTCGAAATCGGGGTTTTGAGAAATCGCGCGTTTGTAGTGTTCTACAGCTTTTTGATGTTGACCAATTGAGCAGAGTGCATTGGCTAGTTCGTTTCGAACATAAACATCGTGGGGATTAATGTTTAATGCATGGGTAAAATTTTCGATTGCTTCGTGCGATTGATTTAGGCCGACACAGGCTGCCGCCAAAATCACCAACGCATCTACATTGTTATGCTGAAACAGCAAAGCCTTTTCGGCGTAGATTTGTGCGTTTTCGAAATTTTCCTGGATGCGGTAAATTTCAGCCATATTTTTCAGCATTTGTGGGTTTTCAGGGTCTGAATTTAATGCTTTTTGCATGTAATGAAGCGCAGATTTGGCGTTGCCAGTCTGCTGCATAATAATTGCCAGATGTTGTAAAGCTTCTTCGTGATCGGGTAGCTGGTTTAAAATGCTGCGGAGTTTTCGTTCCGCCGCTGCTAGATTCCCATTTTGCTGTAATTTTATCGCCTGCTGGAGGGAGTGTTTAAGCGGGTTTTTAGGGCTGGACGCCGATTGCCTGGCAAATTTTGAATTCGATTTGCCCATTGACTGTTTTACCTGCCTCTCCTTATCCTGGGTTACAAAATGTTAAAAAAAGCCGCCCCTGATGAGGCGGCTAATAGGGTAAATCATAAATACAGCCTAATCAAATGGTCTGATTAAAATGTATATTGTGCACCAAACTGTAGCCTTGTGGCATCGGCTTCGGCTCCACTGACCAGTTCGCGCGAAGCATTACTTACCTCAACACCCAAGTTGACATTGCTAGCAGGACTCCAGCGATAGTTGATGTGGAAAGTTTCGATGGTTTGGTCATCTGTTGCGGTAAGAAAATCCTCATCAAAATCGACTGAACCAAATGCAATGGTAGTTTTTGCATTTGATGGACCACCCCAGTCGTGATTATAGGCTGCTACGACTGCAGTGTGATCGATTGTCTCTATACTGCTACCAACTACCACGGCCGCAGGGTTATTAAAGCCATAGTAGGTATAGCGATTCGAATTGGCATTGGCCTTAACCGATATCGAATCGTTATCGCCGACCTTGAAATTGACACCGCCGGTGACACCAAAATTGGATTCTGACTCACCAGCAGCAGCGGTGTCGTCTACCTCAAATTGCTGGAACAATCCAGCGACCTGCCAGGATATGTCGCCAGTCTGGGCGTAACGTAAAATCACGTCAGGCAGCGTATCGCGAACCAAGGCCCCTCTTACCCGGTTTTCTGGGTTCTCGATGGCAAAATCCAGACCGTCAGCTATAGTCCAGCGAAATTGTGCCTGACGTACGAAGGTCGCACCTGCCGGTCCGGCGAAATCGACGGTTGTTGGATACAGTACCCAGTTAGCATCCATGAATGTCGACCAGGTTTGACCCGCCAGCATGTTACCCATTTGACCGTAAGCATGACGTAATCTAAAATGCCCTGAGTTGGATACCAACTCGTTTCCGCCACCGCCAAAAAAATCCCCTTCGACAAATACTTTTACATCACCTTCAGTCGCAGTAATGTTAAAACGAGATTGTAAGGCATGCATTCTGAAACTTTCATCAGAAGCTGTGGATGTAGCATCAATCGCTGAAGCCGCCAAGGAGTTACCAAGGTCTTGATCCAGGTCATAGATCGCGTCAGCTTTAATATAGCCTCCGATTTTTACCTCAACTGCCTGTGCCATGCTCGCCGATGTTAATAGAGCAGTAGTAGCTGCGCATAATGTAATGCGCTTCACTGCCGTCGAGAGTGGAGTCTGCTTGAATATTTCGGTCATTTATCATATCCCCGTGGGTTATTAAAGTTTTGTTGTCTTTCGTGGCCTGCCCCGTTGGAAAAAATCATGCTTGTTGTTACCAGGCGACAAATTCAGAAATGACACTATAGATCAGAGCAATTGCTGTGCCAATTAGGAATTTATTTTTTTAAAGCAACAAAAACAATGACTTACCATTATTTTATCAATTATCGACCGAGCTTATACTGAGCCTGGATCACGGATTCCGTGGTTTCCCCACGGTTATCGTGGAGTAAGAAAATGACAATCTGTCTCAGCTTCGCAACATGTTGCATGAATGATTGAATATTATTGAAACTGCGCTGATTCACGGGCTTTAACGGATAATTCATCACTGGAGCCATTTTTCGTGGCCCAAAGTTGTCTTTGAAGAGATCGTTAGTGGTTGTCTATTTTCTAGCTCAGTGTAAGAGGTAGCTTCCTTTTATTCCTGTGGATTTATCTTACGCGGCTCGAGGTATTGGGAAAGACGTCAGGTAGTTATTGCTTGGCCTTAAATTCCTGGTAATTTAACCATTGTAAGAACTCCCGGTATTCTTCTGATTCGACCCCCTTTGCTTTCAGCATTGTCCATATTTTGAATAGTTCAAACTCGGATTTTTCGTCTAAAGCGGTTGAACTGGTTTGTTCTGGATTTTCCGTTACCTGTTTTTTCTCCGACTCGAAAAGGGTATTAATACCGCCCAATCCGAGACGCCCGTTATCTACCCATTCGTTATCTTTCTCATAACCATCGTCAGCCGGTCCAGTCACGGTACAGGCTCCGAGTAAAAAGAAGCAAAGAAATAGTGCTAGCCGTTTTTTATTCAACATGATGCTCGTGATAGTGTGGTAAGAAGTGATTGCCTTGATTAAGACCGAAAATGTTCGTAACCATTCCCTGAAAAATAACAAATTAATAAAAGAGCGACCCAATTAGCCGCTCTTTTACTAATCACTGAGTTACTACTAGAACTTAATCCGGCTACCGATTGCTGTGAGGTCAACAGACTGTGCACCTGCAACGCCAGTGGAATCGAGTGTGCGAACCATCGCAAATAGCTCGACACCTTTATGCGGGAAAAAAGCATAGGTAAAGCCGGTAGACTCCCCTTCCTGTCCAGCGGCATTTTCGCTATCAGCTACATCGATAGCGAATGCATGCATACCGGTCTTGTAACCGACTTTAAAGAATGTCGCATCGCGTGAAAGACCAGTAGCTTCGAAATCTCTATCAGAAATGGCCACCGTGAAGTTCAACCCATTATTCAATAGAAGCGAAGCGGAACCACCGGTAATGTCGTCACCGTCGACAGTAACACTTGCATCAGGTCCTGTGGCAGTAAATAAGGCGGCGCCAAATTTGTTACCACCGAGGTCTCCCTTGTATCGAACCGCGACCTCAGAAGCATTACCCTGGTTGAGACTCACTGCCAGGCTGAAACCATTTGAATTAGGGGTATCATAACGCACACGGTTTTGACGGCTGAGAGCATCGTCCATAGTATAGACTGTTTTCCATGCCGTACCTGGTGTGATCTCATAGCCACCCCAGTTGTCCTGGAGGGGGCCAGCCGAAGAGAGCGCAGTACCGGACATGTCGACTTCGGTACTGCCATTGGCTGCGCCGTCGCCTTTACCAAAAGATATTTTACCAAAGCCACTTGAAAAATAGAGATCCTGATAACGGTTGTCCTGATTATCTCCATTATTTACTAGTTGCGCCCCATTTGTACCGGCATTGTTGTTGCGCGCCTGGATTTCAAAGCGAAAGCCATATTTTATGCCATTGTCCGCTGTTTCAGAGCCGGTGAAACGAAACCGTGAACCGCTCCAACCGATGTCCTGGTACTGAATTTCATCACCAACCGCATCATCAGGCAGTACCATCATGCGGCTCACCTGGCCAGAAATTTTGGCCTCGAAGGCCTGAGCAGCGGGTGCTAATATCATCGAGCCTGCGATGACAACCAGGGCCATCTTGCTTGTTTGTCTTACTTGCATTGTGATACTCCTTTGTGCGTTTATTAAGTTATAAAGCTGGATAAATTTTTGTTAAATCCGACTTTCTGTGACATCTCATGAAGTTAATCTCTATTGGTTAATAAATTTTTGTTACCTTTTGTGACGAGTTTTGTTGGAAAAAAACATTGTGTTGTTACAAAGCGACAAATTTAGAAATGACAATCAGCTAGGTGCAATCGCTGTGCCAGTTTTAGATTAATTTATTTAAATTTATAAAAAACAATGGCTTATCATTGTTTTATTATTTATTGATCGGACTAATGCTGAGCCGTGGACCACGGATTCGGTGGTTTTCCCACGGTTACCGTGGAGTAAGAAAACAACAATCTGCTACAGCTTCGCGACAAATCGCATGTATGAATGAAATTTAATGGAACTGTGGTGACCCGCGGACGTCTATTAGTAACAACACTTCAGTGTGCCGCATAAAGCCTGGGGGTAAATAACAATGTTAAGTGGTTCATTGAGCGATACGATCAGTGAGTCAGACGGGTTGAGCAATTTCCCCGACGAAAATCCCAATCCCGTGATGCGTCTGTCGAAAGACGGTCGACTGCTATATGCCAATCTTGCAAGCCAGCCATTATTAAAGAGCTGGAACCAAAAGCTGGGTGACAAAATTAACGGGGTAGCCCTGTCCAAATTCAGTCAGGCAAGCAAATCCGGAAGTCAGCAACAACATGATTTTGACTGTGGGCACAGAGTTTTTACAGTGGTTTTTGCGCCGGTTGCGAGCAGTAATTACATTAACCTCTACGCGTTAGAAATCACCGGTAAAAAAATCGTCGAGCAGGCGTTGCAATCCGCGTTAGACGAGGTGAAGTTGCTCAAAAATCGCCTACAAGCGGAAAATTACTATCTACAGGATGAAATAAAAAAGGCACACGGAAGCGATGCTATTATCGGCAATAGCGAGGTTCAGGAAAAACTGCTTCATAAAGTGGATCAGGTAGCTAAAACTGATACTACCGTATTAATTTCAGGTGAGACGGGTACCGGTAAAGAATTACTCGCAAGAGCGATTCACGCGGCCAGTCGGCGTAAAGATCGTCCTCTGGTTAAGGTTAATTGTGCTGCGCTGCCGGCCGGTTTGATAGAAAGCGAATTGTTTGGTCACGAAAAAGGAGCCTTTACCGGGGCAACTGCTAGAAAAACAGGTCGATTCGAATTAGCCGATGGTGGCACGATTTTTCTCGATGAAATTGGCGATTTACCACTTGAATTACAGTCAAAGCTGTTGCGCGTTTTACAGGAAGGTGATCTGGAGCGGGTAGGAGGTAATTCGACCATACACGTCAATGTGCGGGTTATTTCAGCTACTAATCGGAATCTGAGCGATCGTATTGCAATTGGAGAATTTCGTGAAGACTTGTTTTATCGGCTCAACGTATTTCCCATTCAAAGTCCACCACTGAGAAATCGGAAAAAAGATATTGCTCTGCTCGCGCACCATTTCCTGCAGAAATACAGCGCAAAAATTGGTAAACAATTTAAAGTGATTGATGCACCGGTTCTGGCTCGTTTACAGACTTACGACTGGCCAGGTAATGTGCGAGAACTGGAAAATATTATCGAACGCGCGATTATCCTGTCAGAAGGATCCACTTTGCAACTGGAAGAAGCATTCGATTTAAATGTGGCCCCTCAGCGTCTGCAGCAGGGAGAAAAAACCATCAAGGAGGTGGAACAGGAAATGATGCAAAGTGCCCTTGAAGTCTGTGGCTGGAAAATTGAGGGAGATACCGGCGCGGCGACTAAACTGGGTGTGGCACCCAGCACGTTACGGGAAAGAATAAAAAAATACGGATTGCAAAGAAGAGCGCCAGCGATTGTGAAGTACCTGTCTGCATGACTGCCTGTTAAATTCGTGATAAATATTTACCTCAAAGTTTCCGTCTAAATTGGCACTTAGCGGTAGACGCAACTCTGCAATAGTCATACAATATTTCCTCAAGAAGATGCCGCTTCCGCGGTGTTAATGTCTTAAGAATTTTAACGGAGAGGAACCGTCGGTTCCTCTCGTTTGTGTGCGCGCGCATTTTTTTGAACTCGGAGGGTTTGTGCCAAAACCAGCAATATTGGCTCTGCAAGATGGAACCATATTCGAAGGTAGTTCGATCGGAGTCGACGGTATTATCTCAGGCGAGGTTGTTTTTAACACCGCGATGACCGGCTATCAGGAAATCCTCACCGATCCCTCATATTGCCGACAGATAGTCACCTTAACTTACCCCCATATTGGTAATACCGGCGTTAATGGCGAAGATGAAGAAGCTGTCGATATACATGCCAGTGGTTTGATCATCAGAGACTTACCCTTGCGTGCGAGTAACTGGCGTAGCCAGGGTAGCCTCGGCGATTATCTGGTCAACCGTAATGTGGTGGCAATTGCTGATATAGATACCCGCAAGTTGACGCGTTTACTACGTGATAAAGGCGCGCAAAATGGCGCAATCATGGCCGGGGACAATATCTCGACTGAAGCGGCGCTTGATGCCGCGCGTTCATTTGCAGGACTCGCGGGTATGGATCTGGCTCAGGTAGTGTCTACCGAAAATTCCTATGAGTGGTCAAATTCAACCTGGTCGTTGCAGTCGGGGTACCAGCAAAGAAATGGTAGCCGTTTCCATATAGTCGCCTACGACTATGGTATTAAGAAAAACATTCTCTGCATGCTGGTAGATCGCGGCGCTAAAGTCACGGTGGTCCCTGCGCAAACCTCAGCGCAAACCGTGTTGGAAATGCAACCTGACGGTGTATTTCTATCGAACGGTCCTGGCGACCCCGAACCCTGCGTTTATGCAATCGAAGCGATTGCAGAAATTTTACAGACAGACATTCCTGTGTTTGGAATTTGTCTCGGTCATCAACTGCTATGTCTGGCCTGCGGCGCAAAATCCTTGAAAATGAAATTCGGCCATCACGGCGCCAATCATCCGGTGCAAAACCTTGATAGCGGCGAAGTGATGATCACTAGCCAGAACCACGGGTTTACCGTTGATGAAAATAGCCTGCCGGAGAAGTTACGGGCGACTCACAGGTCTCTGTTCGATGGTAGCCTGCAGGCGGTTCACCATATCGACAGGCCCGCATTCAGTTTTCAGGGGCACCCGGAAGCGAGTCCCGGGCCTCACGATGTGGCACCATTGTTTGACCATTTTTTTGAATTGATAGAGGTACAGACGAATCAAGTCGTCAGTGCCCGGAAAGCCTGATGCCCCGCAGAAGTGATATTAAATCCGTATTGATTATAGGCGCCGGCCCTATCGTAATCGGCCAGGCCTGCGAGTTTGACTACTCGGGTGCCCAGGCCTGCAAGGCTTTGAAGGAAGAGGGCCTTCGTGTCATTTTGATCAATTCGAATCCTGCCACAATTATGACTGACCCTGACACGGCCGATTCGGTATATATTGAGCCGATACACTGGAAGGTAGTCGAAAAAATTATCGACAAAGAACGGCCGGACGTATTGCTGCCGACCATGGGTGGACAGACCGCACTCAACTGTGCCCTCGATCTCGACCGTGAGGGTGTGTTAGAGAAATACAATGTAGAAATGATTGGCGCCAGTCGCGAGGCCATCGATATGGCGGAAGATCGTGAACAGTTCCGTAGAGCGATGGCGGATATCGGCCTGCATACGCCACGGGCATTTATTGCGCATAGTCTCGAAGAAGCCTGGCAGGGGCAGTCACAGATTGGCTTTCCGGTAATCATTCGACCTTCTTTCACGATGGGTGGAAGTGGCGGCGGAATTGCCTACAACAAGGAAGAATTCGAGGACATTATTAAACGTGGTCTGGATTTGTCGCCGACCTCCGAAGTGTTGATCGAAACTTCGGTGCTGGGCTGGAAAGAATACGAAATGGAAGTGGTGCGCGACAAAAAAGATAACTGTATCATTATCTGTTCTATCGAAAATATCGATCCAATGGGTGTGCATACCGGGGATTCGATTACGGTAGCGCCGGCACAGACTCTGACCGACAAGGAATACCAGATTATGCGTAACGCTTCGCTCGCGGTATTGCGCAAAATTGGCGTTGAAACTGGTGGCTCGAATGTTCAATTCGCGATTAATCCAGTTGATGGCGAAATGATAATCATCGAGATGAATCCGAGGGTTTCTCGATCTTCAGCGCTGGCGTCAAAGGCAACCGGATTCCCAATCGCCAAGATCGCGGCGAAACTGGCAGTGGGCTACACGCTCGACGAATTGCAAAACGATATTACTGGTGGATCGACTCCCGCATCTTTTGAACCGACTATCGATTATGTGGTCACTAAGATACCGCGCTTTACCTTCGAAAAATTTCCCCAGGCCGATGATCGACTGTCGACGCAAATGAAATCGGTGGGTGAGGTGATGGCGATTGGACGCAGTTTTCAGGAGTCGTTCCAGAAAGCGCTGCGCGGACTGGAAACAGGCGTCGACGGTCTGGATGAAATTGTCGACCAGACTTCGAGCGAAGACGATCTCGAAGACCTCTATCGTAAAGAACTGCGATTGCCGGGTGCTAATCGAATCTGGTATGTAGCCGATGCTTTTCGCTCCGGTTACAGCCTGGAAAAGATTTATGAATATACTGCAATTGATCCCTGGTTCCTGGCGCAGATCGAAGATTTGATCAATACCGAAAAGGGCTTGTCCGGAAAGATAGTGGACACGCTGGATGCCGACGAGGTTCGTTTTTTGAAACGAAAAGGTTTTTCTGACCGCCGTCTGGCGAAACTGCTCGATAGTAACGAACTCGTTGTCGGAAATCTTCGACGAGAATTAGGTGTCCGACCGGTATATAAGCGCGTCGACACCTGCGCGGCAGAGTTTTCTTCTTCAACCGCTTATATGTACTCTAGCTATGAAGATGAGTGCGAAGCCGAGCCGAGTGATCGGGAAAAAATCATTGTACTCGGAGGTGGTCCGAACCGTATCGGTCAGGGTATTGAGTTCGATTACTGTTGTGTACATGCGGCGATGGCGATGCGTGAAGACGGTTATGAAACGATTATGATTAACTGCAATCCTGAAACCGTGTCGACCGACTACGACACTTCGGATCGCCTTTATTTTGAGCCACTTACCTTTGAAGATGTGCTCGAAGTCATACATCTTGAAAAACCTAAAGGCGTTATTGTCCAGTTTGGTGGTCAGACGCCACTGAATCTTGCGCGAGCGCTCGAAGCGGCGGGTGTGCCGATTATCGGCACTACGCCAGACTCGATCGATTTAGCGGAAGACCGCGAGCGGTTCCAGCAGTTGTTAATTAAACTTGAATTACGTCAGCCACCCAATCGAATCGCTTTTGATGTTGAAACTTCAGCAGCCCTCGCCGAACAGGTCGGTTTCCCGCTAGTTGTGCGACCTTCTTATGTACTGGGTGGGCGTGCAATGGAAATTGTATACGACCAGGAAGATCTGGCGCGATACATGAAAGAGGCTGTCAAGGTTACGAAAGATTCCCCGGTACTACTGGATCGTTTTCTGGACGAAGCGGTCGAGGTGGATGTCGACGCCATCTGCGATGGCGAGAGTGTATTAATCGGTGGCTTGATGGAGCATATTGAGCAAGCTGGCGTGCATTCCGGAGACTCCGCCTGTTCGCTTCCTCCTTACACCCTCTCGGCAGAAATCCAGCAAGAATTGTGTGTCCAGGTGAGTGCGATGGCGAAGGCATTAAAAGTTGTCGGCTTAATGAATACGCAATTCGCCATCAAAGGCGATGACATCTATATTCTCGAAGTCAATCCTCGGGCATCGCGCACGGTACCGTTTGTGTCTAAGGCCACCGGCATGGCACTGGCTAAAGTGGCCGCACGCTGTATGGTCGGTCAAACACTGGAGCAGCAGCAATGTACGAAGCAAGTTATTCCTGATTTTGTGTCGGTGAAAGAGTCAGTATTCCCGTTTGCTAAATTCCATGGTGTGGATCCGATTCTCGGGCCAGAAATGAAGTCGACCGGAGAAGTAATGGGGATCGGAAAATCATTCGCTGAAGCCTTTGCCAAGGGCATGATAGCCGCCGGGGGTGTTATTCCAAAACCGGGCACCGTTTTTCTCAGTGTTCGCGATAATGACAAAAAGGGCGTGGTCGATCTCGCTAGAAGCCTTCACGCCGAGGGCTTTAATTTAGTCAGTACCGGTGGAACTGCAAAGGTGATTCAGGTGGCTGGCATTGAATGTAAACAGGTCAATAAAGTAAAGGAAGGTAGACCTCACATTGTCGATATGATTAAAAATGACGAAATCGTGTTGATCGTCAATACAACAGAAGGTCGCTCAGCAATCGCCGATTCTTATGCGATACGTAGAGAAGCTTTAATGCATTCAGTCTGCTACACGACGACTCTGTCGGGTGGTAGAGCGACCTGTATGGCAATGTCGCATCGTGAAATAGAAGATGTCTACCGCTTACAATCGTTGCATTCGCACTAATTTCCAGAGAAATTTTTATGAACCAGATACCACTGACCGCCGTAGGGGCGGAAAGACTTAAAGAAGAGCTCAAAGAACTCAAGTTTGTCAAAAGACCGATCATCATTGAGGCGATTGCGGTTGCCAGAGATCATGGTGATTTGAAAGAAAATGCCGAATATCATGCGGCTCGAGAAGAGCAGGGTTTTATGGAAGGACGCATTGCCGAGTTAGAGTCTGCTTTAGGCAAGGCGCAAATTATCGATATCACCAGGTTGCCTCAAAGCGGGCGTGTGGTATTTGGTTGCACCGTGGATTTGATCGATGTTGAAAGCGAAGAAGAAGTGAGCTACCAGATAGTCGGTGATATCGAAGCCGATATAAACCAGAACCGCATTGCCATCAGTTCACCGATAGCGCGGGCATTAATCGGCAAAGAAGAGGGTGAAGATGTCAGCGTGCAGGCACCGGCTGGTGCCAGAGAGTATGAAATTACCGCGGTGCATTATCGCTAGCAGGGTTGGTGTTGATGCAGCTTTGCGTTTTCCTAGGAGTCTGTCGGACTTAGGTACCAACAGTAGGCGCTTTAGGCGACGCAGGAGCAGTTACCGAGATTTATCCTGGGCCCGACAGACTCCTAGGCTGACAGCAGAGCTTCGAATCGATTAGTTTCATCATTACGCCGATAGATAACGATGACATTACCAATCGCGGTGATCAAATTAGCCTGATTCTTTTTGCATATGATTTCAGCCAGTTGTTTTTTGCCGTCTTTATCCAAAGCGGGAATTCGAATCTTGATCAGTTCGTGGTGAGCAAGCGCAATTTTGATTTCATTTTGTACATTGTCTATCAGGCCATTTTGTCCAATCATTACTACAGGTTTAAGATTTAAATGATGAGACTCAGCTCGTAGACGCTTTATTTGTGATTTATTTAAACTCATTATTATCGCTGGGAATTCAGTGTATGCCGAAAAATGGCGCATACTATCACAGCTTTCAGCAATCTTTTTAAAGATTAGCTTTGAGGAAGTAAAAGATGTCACGCTCCAAAAGTAGTCATAACTGGCTCAGGGAACATCATGACGATGCCTACGTATTACAGGCGCGTAAGGAAGGCTACCGATCACGTGCGGTATACAAACTGATTGAAATTCAGCAAAAAGATCAAATTTTAAAACCCGGGCAATTTGTTCTGGATCTGGGCGCCGCCCCGGGCGGATGGAGCGAATACCTGGCACAGTTTGCCGCTTTTAAAGGTCGACTGATCGCCGTCGATTTACTGCCAATGGAACCGATCGCCGGTGTGGAGTTTATCCAGGGAGATTTTACCGAAACAGCAATTCTGGATAAAATTCTCGATCTGGTCGACCAGCAGACCTTAGATCTTGTTTTATCCGATATGGCCCCCAATATAAGTGGAATGGAGACGGTTGATCAACCAAGGTCAATGTATCTGGCCGAACTGGCATTCGAACTGGCGCGGGATTGTTTAAGTGAGGAGGGGAGTTTTGTTGTTAAACTATTTCAGGGCGAAGGTTTTGAGGAACTAACATCGGGGTTTCGACTGGCCTTTAAAAGCGTGAAATACCGGAAACCAAAAGCATCGCGGGCGCGATCGCGTGAAATTTATGCGGTTTGTTGTGGTCTTAAAGCGTAATGTTTTGAGTAAATTACGCTAGAATCTATTAAGAATAGCGGTAAAATGAATTCAGCTCACTAATGAGTTAACAAAAAGGGTCTTAATTATAGTGAATGATGTAGCAAAGAATTTGATTTTATGGGTAGTAATTGCTGTCGTACTATTGTCGGTATTCCAGAATTTTGGTGACCGCTCCAGTACCGGACAGACACTGATCTACTCCGATTTCCTCAGCCAGGTAAAGCAGGGGCAGGTGAGCGAGGTTCTGATCGAAGGCCAGAATATCACTGGTAAGATGAGTTCCGGTGCTCTTTTTACCACCTATAGC
>CAXMRQ010000144.1:0-7214 GCA_964196115.1 uncultured Gammaproteobacteria bacterium | reverse complement strand
GGGAATACCACCGGCGATCTGGACGATTACCGGATCTGGTTCCCCCTCGTGATTCATGCGTAGCTGAGTTTTACGACTTTGCCTCAAATCGGGTCGGCTGGTGATCATTTCTGATACAGTCATACCCGCGCCCAATGATCGACAAAGTTGCCGAAATGGCCTGTCGGTGACGCCAGCCATCGGTGCTAGCACCAGGCGGTTTTTGAAGGTATGGGGGCCAATAGTGAAAGGCATAATATGGTTTAAAATATTTCAGTTGAGGCAATAACTATAACGGATATAAGCGCAAGCTCTGAGGGTTTTTATTGTTCAATTGTTATATCTGTCTGGTCTGATCCGTCTTTTCTTCGACTCGTCGGGTCGGGAGCACCACACTCGAGGAATATTCGCTTGGTACAGGTTGCACAAATATCTTTGTCGAGTTTTTCAAATATGCCCGCGATGGCTTCAGCCTTCGAATCATAAAAATTCTCATCCTTGATTTCTTCAGTGTATCCGCCTTTATCCATGACTTTGACAGCATTGTCTTTAAGTCGATACATGTACAAATCTCCACCCATTATTCGCCTGGCCCTGGCTTCACTGACTAGCAATTCCGCACCCGCCACATCGATTTGATTAATGCCTTTAGTCAGCAGAAATAAATTTTTCTGTTCTGGGTAGTGCTCACGATAACGTCGCAATAATTCGCCCACATGTGATACCGATCCAAAATAAAGTGAATCTTCCAGTCTGAGGATTTTTAACTGGGGACACTCGGGCAGAGTAACACCTGTCTTAAATTTGCGGTGTCTAGATTCTGGATTGGGTACGCGGGGCGATAGTCTAGGCCTGGAAGTTCTTCGTAAAAAAATCATCAGTGATAAAATCACCCCGAACAGAATGGCGAACTCGAGCTTGAGAAATAGCGTACTGAAAAATGTGACGCTTAAAACTATTGCTTCGTTGGTGTCGGCACGCAGAATTTTATTAATCTGTGAGAAATTGATCAAACGCCAGGCCACCAGTATTAATAAACCAGCTACTGCGGCTTTCGGCAAATAAGAGGTTAAGGGTGCAACAGCCAGTACAATTACGATTAATATTATTCCGGCTGAAGCTGCCGCTAAAGGCGTGCGGGCACCGGCGTCATAATTTGCGCCACTGCGGTTAAATGAGCCGGTAGCGACGTAGGCCGAGAAAAAACTCCCGACAATATTGGATATCCCCTGACCAATAAATTCCTGGTTTCCGGAAATCGCCTGACCCGACTTAATTGAAATAGAGCGGGCAATCGATACTGCTTCAGTCAGGGCAAATAACGTCATAGCCAGCGCCAGTGGTGCCAGGTCTCTTATTGTATTGAGAGATAATTCGGGCATCGACAAAGGTGGCAATTGTCTTGGCAAAGCGCCAACCATCTGGATGCCGGTAAATTCTTCACCAAAGCTAAAATTGAGTAACACCGCAACGATACTGCCGAGCAGTAAGGCGATGATCATACCTGGAAATCTGGGGCCAAAGCGAAAGGCAAGTAAACCGGTCGCCAGCGTTGTCAACGCAACGACAGAGGCCATCGGGTGCAACGCGTCCCAATGAGTCCATAGGTAAGTAACGTCCTGCGACAGGTGTTCGCTATCGTGTAAATCGATACCAAAGAATGTTTTAGCCTGTTTGGCGGCAATTAAACAGGCCGCGCCTGCGGTAAATCCGACTATTACCGAATGAGATATAAAATTTACCAGGGTGCCAAGTCGAACCGCACCCATAGCTAGTTGCAAGACACCGACCATAAACGCGAGCGTGATTGCCATCGATATATATTCTGCGCTACCGGGTATCGCGATTGCGCTAAGCGACGAAAACATTACAATTGATGCGGCCGTGGTCGGGCCTGAAACCAGATGCCACGAAGACCCGAAAAGCGCAGCAATAACTGCTGGCACCATGCTAGTGTAGAGCCCGTACTCAGGCGGCATGCCGGCAATCGCAGCAAATGCAACGCCTTGTGGCAGGACGATGGCGGCCCCGGTTAAACCAGCCAGTAAATCTACCTGAATCGTCTCTCGGCTAAGGTTTTTTCCCCAGCGTAAAAATGGTAGGAACCGTGTCAGTTGGAATGAAATATTCATGTTCACAATGGTTTGAAGATAAAGTTACAAATGCCCGTGCTTAGCCGTATCGAGACATGATGGAAATTTATCGAGATAACGATGCCTGGCCCTCCTGCGGCTGAAAATACCAGTATGTAGTCTAATTGGTAAAAATCAGATATTTATATCGATAATAATAAGTTTGTAAGTCGGGCGATATACCCGAAAGGAGGCTGAAATTATAGCCTCAAAATTGTAATAAAACGTGTTTATATTTCAATGCCTGCATTAAGCCGATTTATGTCTTTCGGGTAAATATCTCATTGAAGGAGTACTAGTATCACATAAACTCGAATTCATAGGTCAGCGCATCGGTACCAGGGTCACTTATTTCGAGCCGAAATTGTATCGTTTTGGCACTTGCCATAATTGTCCGATGTTTATCGGTTTGCAGATATTCGCCTGGTTTGAATACCCGGTTGGCAATTAAATTGCCCTGGATGTCAAACAGGCTAACCAGAAGATCGGGCAGTTTTTGATCAAAAACCGCCTGGTTTACAAACGAGCCGGTGACCATTAACGCGCTTGCCTGGACTGGGTGGGTAAATACATTTCGTTCCAGTAATTTGATTTGCTGGGTGGTGGAGAATTGCGATTCGTCGCATGGCACCAACTGACATAGGCTTAAAACCTGTTTTTGATATTGAGGTTTTTCGATTAACGTGTAACGCTGGTAATAAACAGCCTGGGCAATGCCGAGGCTGGATAATAACAATATTCCTATTAACCAAAACAATGGAAAAAAATTAGAGGGTTTTCTACGCCTGTCGCCGTACATGGCCTCGTGTAGGCTGAGTTCAGTTTTTGAATCAGAGCGGGTGTCGACTTTATCTGTCGCCGGAAAATGAATGTCCGTGGGCAATTCGCCGTCATGGTTTATCAGCGACGACATTGCATCGAAAATTTGGCCACACTCGCCGCATTGAACCTTACCCCGGGCAGCATGTAATTGCTGTTCGAAGACGCGAAAACGACTATGACAGTGGTGACAGGTGGTTTCCATCACTATATCGAGCTTAGCTTTATTCATTATTTCGTGTTCCGGTTACTCTGATCCAGTCCTCTCGAATGCTTTCAGGGTCTAGATCAAACCAGGACTGGTAGGCACATTTTATATCATTCAGCTGTGTTTTGAGTATTCCCGAGAGTAATATTTTACCCCCCGGTTTTATCATCTGGGCAAATTTTTGGGCTAATTTGACCAGTGGGCCGGATAAGATATTAGCGATTAACAGGTCGACTTTCTCTATATCTAAATCCGACGGTAAGGTGATTTTTAATAATCCTGGGTCGATATTATTTCTTCGTCCGTTTTCCTGGCTCGCAGCGACCGCCTGTGGGTCGATATCGATGGCAAGTACCCGATTGGCTCCGAGCTTGCAGGCGGCGATCGAAAGTATGCCCGATCCGCAGCCGTAATCGATAACAGATTGATTGTTAAAGTTTTTATCGGCCATCCAGGCCAGGCATAGAGCGGTAGTTGGATGGCTTCCAGTGCCAAATGCGAGCCCGGGATCGAGCCGAATATTTATTGCTGCGGGATCCGGTGGCTCCAGCCAGCTTGGCACTATCCATAGATTTTTCGCGCATCGAATCGGCTTGAAATGCTGTAGGTGAACCCGCTCCCAGTCCTGCTCTTCGAGAATCGACTTGCGCGCTGTGGCCACTTGATGGTCGGGTAGCAGTTCAGCCAATTGGTCGTAGAGACCTTCGAGCTGCTGGCTCTGATCGAACATGCCTGTCATTATCGAATGTTGCCAGACTGGCGTGTCACCGGGTAGTGGTTCGTAGATCGGTTCATCTTCGGCATCACACAGTGTAATACTGACTGCGCCAAGCGCGAGCAAACTGTCTTCGGTTTGCTCCAGTTCATCGGCGTCGCACAGAACGCTGAGTTGCCACCAGGCCATTGCTATCGGGCAGCGATTAGCTGATGCCCAGTTTTTTCTCCAGGTAATGGATATTGGCGCCACCGTTGGCAAAATTACCATCGCTCATAATATCTCTTTGTAACTGGATATTAGTTTTAATGCCTTCGATAACAATTTCGGATAAGGCTCCCTGCATTCTTGCGATCGCCGATTCACGTGAGTTACCGTAAGTGATGAGCTTGCCGATCATCGAGTCGTAATAGGGTGGCACTACGTACCCGTTATAAATATGTGAATCCATACGAACGCCCGGCCCACCCGGTGCATGGTATTGCGTTATTTTGCCGGGTGAAGGCATGAATGTTTTAGAGTCTTCAGCATTGATTCGACATTCGATGGAATGTCCATGAACCTGGATGTCTTCCTGCTTGTAGCGTAATGGATTACCCGAAGCAATCGAAATTTGTTCTTTGATTATATCGACCCATGTGATCATTTCGGTAACTGGATGTTCAACCTGAACACGCGTGTTCATTTCGATGAAATAAAATTCATCGTTTTCATAGAGGAATTCGAATGTACCGGCACCCTCGTAACCCATTTGTACGCAGGCTGCGGCGCATCTTTCGCCTATTTCCTTGCGCTGCTCCGGTGTAATTCCCGGTGCTGGTGCTTCTTCGACGACCTTCTGATGCTTGCGTTGCATCGAGCAATCACGTTCAGCCAGGTGGATCGCATTACCATGTGAGTCGGCCATCACCTGGATTTCTATATGTCGAGGGGCTCCGAGGAATTTTTCCATATAGACGATATCGTTATTGAATGCTGCCGCAGCTTCAGATTTTGTCAATTGAATCGAGTTTAACAGGCTGCCTTCTGCATGCACCACGCGCATGCCGCGGCCTCCGCCACCACCGGCAGCTTTAATAATGACCGGATAGCCAATCCGGCGACCGTGTTCGAGACTTTTTTCTTTGTCATCGGTTAGCGGGCCGTCTGAGCCTGGTACTGTCGGAACGCCAGATTTTTTCATCGCCTTGATCGCTGCAACTTTATCACCCATGACTCGGATCGCAGCCGCGCTCGGGCCGATAAACTTGAATCCACTGGACTCAACCTGCTCGGCAAACTCAGCATTTTCTGACAGAAATCCGTATCCCGGGTGGATGCCCGCCGCATTCGTCAATTCTGCGGCACAAATCAAAGCGGGTATATTCAGATAGCTTTCAAGTGATGACGGTGGCCCAATGCATACCGACTCATCGGCGAGTCGTACATGCTTGAGGTCCCGGTCGGCGGTTGAATGTACGGCTACGGTCTTTATGCCCATTTCACGGCAGGCGCGCAAGATCCGTAGTGCGATTTCACCTCGGTTGGCGATGACAATTTTTTCAAGCATCAGGGGTACTACTCGATGATGAACAGGACTTGATCGAATTCCACCGGGCTACCGTTTTCGACCATAATCTTCTTGATTATGCCCGATTTATCCGATTCGATCTGATTCATCATTTTCATTGCTTCGATAATACACAGAGTATCACCGGCATTAACCTGCTGACCCTCGACTACAAACGGTTCTGAGGTAGGGGAAGCGGAGCCATAATAGGTGCCAACCATAGGCGATTTAACATGATGCCCGCGGGGTTCTGCTACGGCAGCCGCTGTGGCAGGCGCCGCGACGGCGACGGGCGCAACTGGGGCTGCCGCTATAGGCGCCATCTGCTGCACGACCGCAGACTGACGGCTTATGCGAACTGATTCTTCACCTTCCTTGATTTCGAGTTCTGCGATACCCGATTCTTCGAGTAGCTCGATTAGTTTTTTTACTTTGCGTATATCCATTATTGATTACTCTTTGTAGGACTGTTTACACTGATCGACCGCAGCCTGAAAGGCTAACAAATAGCTATTTTTACCAAATCCACTAATCACACCGACCGCGATATCAGACAGGTAAGAGTGTTTCCTGAAATCCTCACGGGAATATACATTGGAGAGATGGACTTCGATAAAACATAATTTCGAGGCGAGTAATGCGTCGCGGATAGCGATACTGGTATGCGTATAGGCGGCTGGATTGATGATGATAAACTGGGTCTGGTCAGCTCCAGCCTGTTGAATTCGGTCGACGATTTCTCCTTCTATATTCGACTGGAAGGTTTCGAGCTTGGTATCATTTTGCGCAGCCAGTTGTGCCAGCGCCTGGTCAATAGATGCCAGGTTATCAGATCCATAAACCTCCGGTTCGCGAATGCCAAGCAGGTTTAAATTCGGTCCATGTATGACTAGTATTTTTATCATCTAGCGGGTTTTTATGGTCGTCATCGGGTAATGCCTGAATTGTAGGCAGGATTTTCACATAGTCGGGAGATAGAGTCCAGTTATAGTGAGTTATTTACATTTTTGCCGAAGTTATCTACAGTTTGTCGTAGTTAATCACGATATCTTACAGTAGTCTGGATACTTCCCGGCGTAAATCCTCAAGGCTAACTATACCGGTATGGGTGTATTCGATTTCACGTTGCTGATTAATAATCGCGGTAAACGGAAGTGCGCCACTGTTATTTTTAAATACGCTGCTATACATCGGGATATGCTGGTTGGCGAGATACGACGGATAATTCATTTGATATTCTTTAGCAAATGATTCGATATTTTCAACACTATCAAAAGCCAGCCCCAGTACTTGAATACGATCTCCATACTCTCGTTGTAGGCTTATTAGATCAGGTACTTCCTGACGGCAGGGAACACACCAGGTAGCCCAGAAGTTAATGACTAAAACTGCCTGTTTGATGTCGCCCAGGGTATGGGTTTTTCCTTGCAGGTCGATCAACGGTATTGAATTCAGCGATTGCGGCGAGCCCGATTTTTCGGAAGCTGGCTGGACAGACTGAATATCAGATGTAATCAGAGTTGGAGCAGATAACTGGAATAGAGCGATACCGGCAAAAATTGAGACCAGGCTGATTGCCACAACAAGTACTGAACTTCGCTTCATTGGTTCCTGACTGGGTTAATCATAGGTAGCAATGATATGCGCGGCGAACTCTTCGCCAGACATTTCTCCGACTACTCGGCGACCGCGGATTTCCTCACCCTGGGTATTAAAAAATAAAATGGCGGGAGGCCCGTAGATACCCAGTGAATTCATCAACTGAGTATCGATCGCATCGTTATCGGTCACATCGGCCTGCAACGTACTCAC
>CAXMRQ010000143.1:0-10251 GCA_964196115.1 uncultured Gammaproteobacteria bacterium | reverse complement strand
GAGGTTGTCGAGTTTCTTATTGAAGCGGGTGTTCACGGTATTATTTGCGCCGGTACCACCGGAGAGTATTACGCACAAAGCATGGAAGAGCGTTTCGAGCTGATGAAATTTGTGCATCAGCAAATCGCCGGTCGAGTAGCTTACATTGTCGGCACCGGTGCGATCCGTACCGAAGATTCAATATTATATGCCGAACAGGCGGTCGATCTGGGTGCTGACGCCCTACTAGTCGCTACGCCACCGTACGCTTTGCCGACAGAGAGAGAAATCGCGCTGCACGCTCTGGCCATCGACCGCGTAGCCAACCTGCCAATCCTGCTTTATAACTATCCGGGACGCATGGGCATGAACATGGGCGAGGAATTTCTTGATTGCGTAGCGCATTCGCCTAATTTTTGTGCAATCAAGGAAAGTTCGGGTGATATTAATCGCGTGCATTTACTGGTGCGAGAGTACCCGCATATCCAGCTCTCCTGCGGTATGGATGATCAGGCGCTTGAATTTTTTGCCTGGGGCGCACGTTCCTGGGTATGTGCCGGTTCGAATTTCGCCCCGGAAATTCACATAGCGCTTTATCAGGCCTGCGCGGTTGAAGGTAATTTTGATAAAGGGCGCAGAATCATGTCGGCGATGATGCCTTTAATGGGCGTACTGGAGCAGGGCGGTAAATTTGTGCAATGCGTGAAGCATGGTCTCAGTACACGTACCTTGCCTGTGGGGCCACCGAGAAAACCTCTACAGCCTCTTGATAAAAACGAGCAGAGTTCGGTGGAACAGGTGATTAGCGAGATGAACACCGTATTTAACCAAATATCCGGGGGTTAAAAATGTTCGGGGCTTTAAACCAGGTCAAATATCAGTCGAACACAGCTAGCCTAATGCTGTGACTAAAGTAAAACCATTTACTGTAGATCTCGGATCTGCGGGCTGGAACGCGCTGCTTACTTCGCGGCAATCGCAGCCAACTCTTGAAGATGATATTGAAGCCGATTATCTGATTATTGGCGCTGGCTTTGCAGGCCTGTCAGCAGCCAGAAGAATTATGCAGTTGGATAGCAGGGCTAACATCGTCCTGCTTGAGGCGAGTCAGGTAGGCGAGGGCCCATCGGGTAGAAACTCCGGTTTTATGATTGATCTGCCACATGTTTTATCTTCGAGTAACTATTCCGGCAACGCGAATCAGGATAGATTACAAACCGCGATGAATCGTACCGCAATCGATTTCGCGCGTGATATGGTTGATTCATTTGGATTGCCAGAAGAAGCATTTTCTCCTGTCGGAAAAATTAACGCAGCCGCCGGTAAAACCGGGTTAAAGAAAAATAACGCCTATGCCAGGCATCTGGATGCACTCGGGGAACCCTGTCGATTACTGAATGCAGCGGAGATGAAATCTTTAACCGGAATAGAATATTATCAAGGCGGATTATGGACTCCTGGCACAGCAATTATTCAACCCGCCTTGTATATTCGGGGTATTGCCGACGGCCTGGTCGAAGCAGGTTGTCGGCTATTCGAGCAATCTCCTGTTATCCACCTGGAAAATCAGCGCGAGCGTTGGCGAGTTTCTACCGAATCCGGTTCGGTAACGGCGGCTAAGGTAATTTTAGCCGTGAACGGGTTTGTCGAAAGCTTCGGATTTTATCAACGTCGTTTAATGCATATCAATTTATATGCGTCAATGACTCGAGAGCTAAGCGAACAGGAGGTTAATGAACTTGGCGGAGAGTCCGTATGGGCTTTCACACCTTCGGATCCGTTAGGGTCGACTGTCCGTCGTATTAGCGGTACTGGCGGTCATCGACTCATTATTCGTAATCGCTGTACTTATGATCCGAATTTGAATTTACCCAGTGATCGTCTTGATCATATTTCAGCCGATCATGACAGGGCTTTTTACGATCGATTTCCGATGCTAAGGCAGGTTTCCATGGAATATCGATGGTCGGGTCGTTTATGCCTGAGCCGAAACAATGTATGGGCAGTTGGTGAGCCAGTCAAAAATCTATTCTCGGCCTGTTGCCAGAATGGATTAGGAACGACAAAAGGCACTATTGCCGGTGTTGTTGCAGCTGAAATGGCTTGTGGTAAACGTTCTGAGTCTCTGTTACCGGGGTTTAGCTGTGAGACCTTACCGCAGAAACTATTTCCAGAACCTATCATGTCATTAGGCGCCAGAAATTATTTGAAATACAAAGAGTGGCGGGCCGGCAGAGAGTTATAAGCTGTTACTTAATACCCATGGTAAATTTGGTACCAGGGGGTCTTTTAGTGGTAATTTTTTGTCCTTGAAGACTTAAAATTTGATGTTGTTCTACCAGCAATTGATATAAAAACATCAACTCTTCCTGAGCTTCGACTGGAAAGCCGGCGCGCCTCTGGCCACCTTCTACCATTATTAATTCTTCGAGGTATTTCTGGCCTTCGGAATATCGCCACAGACCAGTGATGGTTTTTACTACACGTGGGAAAGATTCGATAGCCGCAGGGGTGCCCATGCGTTTTCTTTTGAGCATTTCACTCTTACGAAAAAGCTGCTGGGCAAGTGCAGGATTGATTACTCTATTTTCTATCGCCATTTAAAACACTAGTGTTAAGCCGTTGAATTGGCCTGTAGTTAAATCCCTCATCGGTATATTATCGGGATGTCGTCGAAAGTGTCAAAGCCATAATATCGCCTGAGGGAATTAAAAATCAATTTAGTAGAATTAATCAACTAAAATACTCCAACTGGTTATTAATTATAAATGATATAAAACTTTAATTATAGCCTGTATATTGCTGTATTCTAACGAATTAATATTATTATTAGATATTTAATCCTTTCTGTATAAATAATCCAGCGCCTACTACAATATCCGATTAAAAATAGTAAACCTTAATGCAACGCAGAAAAACGCAGTGTTGATGAAGCCTTTTAACAAATACTGGGATATTGTACAACAGTCTGGATTCATAGCAGATATAGCTCAGCAAAAGGTGTTGGCGTTATTCGATCAATTACAGAGCGATTTATTGCAGCATATGTCCGCAACGACTCCGCGTTGGTGGCAAAGATTTTTATCGACGAAAAAAACCTCTGATCAACTTCGAGGTATTTACCTCTGGGGTGGCGTCGGACGTGGCAAAACTTTTCTAATGGACATATTTTACCAATGCCTGCCGCTAGAAAATAAATGCCGAATTCACTTCCATCAATTTATGAATGACGTACATCAGTCCCTAAAGCAATTGCAGGGTCTCGAAAATCCGTTGCAAACTGTGGCCAGGCAGTTATCTAAAAAATACAGGGTATTGTGTCTAGATGAATTTGTAATTATTGACATCGCCGATGCGATGATTATGTCAGGGCTGCTTGAGGCTTTATTCAAAGACGGCGTAGTTCTGATTACGACATCAAACAACCTGCCACAAAATCTATATCGTGATGGCTTGCAACGCGCGCGATTTCTCCCTGCTATCAATTTAATAACCGAGCATTGCGAAGTGGTAAGTCTCGATGGTGACGAGGATTATCGATTGCAGGGTTTGCGACAAACTCATTTGTATAACACGCCGCATTCAGCACAGGTGCTGGTAGAAATAAATTCTCACCTGCATGAGTGCGTTAATCCTTATCAATCGACTGCGACTGAGCTCTCTATTAACGGTCGAAATCTAAGTTTTCAGCTATGCGCGGAAGACACTATCTGGTTCTGTTTTGACGAATTATGTAAAACCAGTCGAAGTCAGAGTGATTATCTGGAGATTGCGCGTATGTTTAATACGCTAATTCTGACCGAAATCGAAGTTATGTCTAGCCAGACAGATGATGTTGCAAGACGATTTGTGTTGTTGATTGACGTATTGTATGACCATCATGTCAAACTGATTTGTAGCGCAGCAGCAAGTCCAGCCAATCTTTATCAGGGTAAACGTCTGGCATTTGAATTTGAAAGAACGGCCAGTCGGTTGATAGAAATGCAGTCGCAGAAGTATCTGGCACAGGCGCATTCTGCTTAACCCGGAAATTTCATAAATCTGCGCAAAGATCGCGCAGTATATTGATTTCACAAGGAGATATCTGAAGAAGTCTCGTATCAATGATTCCGAGCGACTGGGGAACTATTTCTTGCGGAATCAATAGGCAAGCGAGATTGTGCATGATTTATGAATTTTTCGGGTTAATAAGACCTGTAATAACTTTACCAGCCAAAATCAGCCATTAGTGCAGCGTGGTCCGAAAAACCGTAATCGATTTCTCCAAATGCGATAGATTGCAAATTAAGGCCGGAATTCGAACTGGCAAACATGTAGTCGAGTATCTGTTTCTTTTTATGGTAAATATATGAATATCGTTTTCGAGCAGGAATAGTTTTCGTCAAATCAATCAAATCCCTGCTGATCCAGTCTGCCGCCTGCTTTTCTGTTTTTGAATTATCGGGTCGACCGAGAATTGTACCGACGACATCAACGTAAGGATCACTGGGTGTCAGACCATTAAAATCACCCAATACCAATAGAGGTCTTGCCGGTCTGGTCTGCTGAAAGTCATTAACCCAGCGCGCAATGATGGATGCCTGTTCGAGCCTTTTTAGGCGTACTCGTACTGCTTTTGCGCCTGAGCGAATACCCCGCATGGAGCGTAAATGCAGATTCAGTAGCGAAAGACATTTTGCATCGATACAGGCCTCCAGGTACAGGGGTGGGCGCGAAAATAACAAACTCTGATCGTGTCGCAACCGTTCAGTTTTAAATAATTGAATGACCGACTTGATTTTAAATTCCTGCTTTATCAGGTAAGCCACATTAATAGTGGAAAAGTCGCTACCTTCAAGCAAAATGACCTTATATCGAATTCCGGAACGAGCATTAACCTGCTGGGCTATTTTAGACAATACGTTGCGGTTTTCTATTTCCTGCAAGGCTAAAATGTCGGGTAAGTTAAATTGGTTAATAATGCTTGAGCTGGCAAACTTTACTTTTTGATTAAACCTGGCCGTTGAAACTACCTTTTCATTGTTGCCATCATCGACATTGTCAAAAAACCGATTCATATTCTGACTGACGATTCGTATTGAATTGGCTGCATGCAAGGCGGTCGGGGCAATCAGCAGCAGGCAAATTAAAAAATTAACCGGCCAGTATTTAATATTCATTAGGAGTCTGTCAGACATTAGCTGGGGTGGTAGTTTCTATGGTCGTCTTATCCAGTTAGTCCACTGTTTAAATAATTCTGTATTGCTGGCGGCAATTACCGAACGAGGTGATAAACTGTTATTGAATACTGAATCCCCTTCAATGGTTTGACTAAATCCACCGGCTTCACTGGTGAGCAAATAACCGGCTGCGTAGTCCCAAAACTTTTCACTGCCATGGAGTAACAATTGTACTCGGCCCGAGGCAAGCCATGCCCACTCAAGTGCACAGGTTCCTACGTTTCGTTGGGACTTATAAGGCGCCTGTTCGATTAGTCTCATTTTGATTGCCATATCCAATCGTTTAAAATCGACAAAAGCAATCGAATGTTCCATTTTTAACGGTTGTTCGGGCGGCATCGCTTTGCTGCCGTTTATCCAAAGTCCATGTCCCTTTAGCGCCGAAAAAAATTCCCGTCTTACCGGATCGTATACAATAGCCAACTGGATCTCGTTATTACTAATTAGGGCCAGCGAAACGGCAAAAAGAGGTAGTGTATGGTGAAAATTATTAGTGCCGTCTAAGGGGTCAAGGCACCAGTAATCACATCCCGAATTCATTACACTCAGCTGCTCTGTGTTGGTATTTTCTTCACCGAGCATCATTACTTCAGGATACATCTGCCGTAATCCCCTGGTCATTGCGGTCTGCATCGCAATATCGGCTTCGGTAACAATGGATCCATCGCTTTTAAAATCGGCGGTTGACTGTTTGAAGAAGGCATCCAGACTCGATTCTGCTGATTTTTCTATAATGCTTTCGATCACAGCCAGATCTTTAAATTCGTAGTTATATTTTTTCATTGTCCATAATTAGCCCGATCACTAAAGAGCAGTTATTCTATCGACGTATGATAGAGGTTGATAATTCCCGATTTGCAGTCAAAATATTGTGGCCTGCAACCTTACCAGACTGCTGTTAAGCAGGGTAAAGTGCGCATTTCGCCAGGACGCTATAATTGAAAAATAAGTGTCATTATTAATCCATAGGATACCGTGAAAGCCGTTACCGAAAACAATTTATTTGGTGGTCAATTTTTCCCCACCAGGCAATCCGCCAATTTAATGGAGGATTTTGCCCGCGAAATCAGGAAAGGCTCGTCGTTATTTTTACTCTACGGTATCAGTTCCGTAGGCAAAAGCCGCCTGCTGGTTCACTGCTTTTAATGCTGGTTACGAGCGGCATTTTATACCAGTATAGGCAGCCGAATATCAGCGATGACGGAAGCTTCTCGGCGCCAACAGAAAAAACAATTAGCATTATTTCGGATAATGAAGATGTCGTTTAAATCGACCAGCCCGAACCCGGCTCAATAGACTCCGGCGATGAAATCCATTAGTCTACAAGCGACCCTCTAGTAGATTTGCGGGCAGGATTGAGTCGAAAGCACCATTAGCTGAAAATAAAAACAGACCTGTTAGTCGTTATCAGCGTGACCTGGATACTTCGCTGAAGCGGATCGAAGGCCAGGATAAAAACAGGGGCACTATTCAGATAATGATGATCGGCATTGACAGCTTAAGCGATGGTGCATACCACGGTTACCTGGAAAAATTAAAATTAAATAAAATCAATATTTATCAAACTATTATTAATAACTCGGTAGTCTATGGGGTAATATTCGGCGATTACGAAAGTCGCCGCAAAGCCAGTAAAAATATTAAACAGTTGCCCGATGGATTGCAGGCAAAGGAACTTATACCAAGATCTATCGGCGGTATCTCGAATGAAATTAATAACAAATAAACAATAACTAATAACAACAGATTGCTTACATTCTTACACTGTGAAGGAGAATTGTTTTAATGACACATTATGATTTTATTGTCATAGGAAGCGGGCCAGCTGGCAAACGCGCCGCTATCCAGGCAACCAAAGTGGGTAAAACTGCTTTACTGATTGAAAAAGGCCATATCGTTGGTGGAGTCACAGTGCACACCGGCACCATTCCGAGTAAAACACTCAGAGAAACAGTATTATTTCTTTCCGGCTGGCGCCAAAGGGGTATTTATGGTCTCAGCTACAAGGTAAAAGAAAATATAACAGCCGAAGATTTAACCCAGAGGCTGTTGACTACGCTCTCCCATGAAGTTGAGATCATCCAGCACCAGTTGATGCGAAACAATGTCGATATCATGCATGGGCATGCTCGCTTCGTAGATGAACATACGGTCAGTGTAGAAGATGCAGAGGGTGTCGTAACCGAGTTTAGTGCTGACAAAATCCTGATCTGTGTCGGCACCAAAACCCGACGTCCTGACAATATCCCATTCGACGGTGAAGCCATTGTCGATAGCGACGAGATTATCAATCTCCAGCGAATACCGAAAAAACTGTTGGTAGTCGGCGGTGGCGTTATCGGTATGGAGTATGCCACGATATTCAAGGCGCTCGATATCGATGTCACCATACTCGAATCGAATGATTTTATTCTCGGTTTTGTCGATAAGGAAATTGTTGATGAGCTAGTGCATCATTTACGTGACACCAATATTCATCTACGACTCGATGAAAAGATAAAAAATATCGAAAAAAGAGAGGATGGCAAAGTTGTATGTAATCTGGATAGTGGCAGAAGTATTTGCGTCGACACAGTGCTTTTTGCGGCAGGCCGACAGGGCGTAACCGACGATTTATCGCTCGAAAACGTTGGTGTCGAAGCCGACAAACGTGGTCGTATAACCGTCAATGAAAACTATCAGACCAATGTACCTCACATATATGCGGCCGGGGACGTCATTGGATTTCCCAGTCTGGCATCAACTTCCATGGAGCAGGGCAGAGCTGCGGCCTGCCATGCTTTCGATGTCGAGGTGCATAGCCAACCCGAACTCTTTCCCTACGGCATTTATTCGGTACCCGAAATCAGCATGGTCGGACTCACCGAGCAGGAATGTAGCGAACGAAGCATCGCCTATGAAGTTGGTATCGCACGTTTTCGTGAAACCGCCCGCGGCCAGATAATTGGCTTGAGAGAAGGCATGCTGAAAATGTTATTTTCGATAGAGACGCAAAAACTACTAGGTGTTCATATTGTCGGCGAAGGTGCGACAGAGTTGGTGCATATCGGACAGGCTGTTATTGCGCTTGGTGGCACTCTTGATTATTTCGTGCAAACTGTATTCAACTACCCGACCCTGGCCGAAGCTTATAAAGTAGCGGCGCTGGATGCTTATAACAGGATGAATTTTTAACATTGTTCCCAGGGTAAATTATCGTGGCGCCAACCGCCGAGTGTGCTGCGATGATGATCCTCATCCAACTCGCCTTCAAATCCCTGCTTGATGTTGTAGACTTGGGTGAATCCGTTCTCGATGAGTAATTTTCCCGCTTCATCCGAGCGGTTACCGCTGCGACAAATGAGTAACACAGGCACCGAATGATGCTCGGGCGATTCAATGATTCCACCCAGTACCAGTTTTCTCACCTCCCTGACGAAATCCGGGTTTATTATCCAGTCGGGTTCAGTAATCCAGGGGATATTTACCGCACCCCTCGGGTGCCCGATAAACAGGTACTCCATATCAGACCGCACATCTATAAAGGCAACCCTGGGTTCACTTTGAATTAGTTCCCAGGCTTTTAAGGAGTCGATGTGTGTTACTTTACTTTTTGACATAAAATTTCTCGGGTAAGTCTATGCAAGTTTGCTAAATAATAATAAAACCACGATCGATATGCTATAGGGTAATCGTCCTGTCGCCATTTGCAGTCAATATAGGAAGTAATATTATAAGACAGGTAATTTAATAAGGCGAAACACCCCATCACCCCAGCAGCTGTCATAGGAATCTAAAATCTCTATTTTGTTGCCTTTCAGAATGATTATTGTGCTGGCGGCTCAAGTGTTGAATTGGTTTTATCTAGTACGTTAATCGTTGCTGGAGTTGTCAGTGCCTGTTCTATTTTGCTAGATAGTTTTTCAGCCCGGAGTTATGCCAATCAGGCTGGCGCGGCCAACTGGGCATTGGACTGGAATGAAGTTGGTGACGAAGGGTCAGTGCCTGCTGGGTGCTATCGAAATATCCGGCTGAATGCTACAACTAGAAGGAGGGGGTTCCGGAGCTACGGCCCTGATTGCGGTTCGGTGGTATTGTACCTGGGCAAATACTCCCCCGGCTCCGGGAGCAGGTAATGTTGGTTATATTGATACCACTATAAATCTCTCGGCTTTAGGTGACTTAGCGCCAGGCTTCGACTGGGATAATAATGTTGACTTCGATTACGACCCCAGTGCTCAAACAAATTTCGGCCTATATTCAGGCAACAAGACGAATATATAAATTGCAGGTTTACCCCGAATCCTGACAGGAAATGATTGCCGCATAAATCGCTCAGTCCACGTTTTACTCGATTACTTTAGCGCTTAAATTATTCGACTTTAGTGAGATCTTTTAACCCGATGAAAGCAGCCAAAAAATATCCGGTTTATCGCTTGACAGTCATAATCCGCTTGATTAAAGTACGCGCTCTCTCGGGGGCCATAGCTCAGCTGGGAGAGCGCAACACTGGCAGTGTTGAGGTCGGCGGTTCGATCCCGCCTGGCTCCACCAGTTTTCCCTGGTAGACAGTGTCCCCATCGTCTAGTCGGCCTAGGACACCGCCCTTTCACGGCGGTAACAGGGGTTCGAATCCCCTTGGGGACGCCATCATGCATAAAAAAGAGGCCTTCAGGTCTCTTTTTTATGCATGATTGTTTTCCCAAGGCCCGGATGAGAACCCGGCGTAGCCAGTTCGACTAAATTGCCGGGAGCAATTTAGAACGTCCGCAGGACGGCCCGCAGGGCGTAGGGCAGGATGCCCGGAGTAATCCCCAACCCACAGTTTGATCCGTAAAAAAGAGGCCTTCAGGTCTCTTTTTTATGCATGATTGTTTTCCCAAGGTCCGGATGAGAACCCTGTTCGACAAAATCATCGGGGTGAAGCGGAAGAGGGAAAAGTGCCAGCGGCACTTTTCCCCGCTGAACGGGTTTGCCGTGGATGGCAAACCCCGGAGTTCTTGGTGCGGTCAGGATGGCCAAACCTTAGAACAATTGAACGTGCGAAGCACGGCCCGCGGGGTGTAGGGCAGGA
>CAXMRQ010000142.1:0-16583 GCA_964196115.1 uncultured Gammaproteobacteria bacterium | reverse complement strand
TGCGATTGCGCATGATTTATGAATTTTCCGGGTTAGATTTACATTTTTTTTTATGGGTGATCGGGAATCTACAATAGATTCCTGATCACTTATTTCGGATTTTTGAGGAAAAGTTGAAAGTGCAATGCCTGCCTGAGAATTTAACTTTTCCCAATACACCGACACCCACCAGGCAAGATCGAAATATCGGCCATTTATTTCTTCGCCGTCACTACCAGATCAACCCGTCGATTAATTGCTCGTCCTGCTTTTGTTTCATTCGAAGCGAGGGGTTTGTTCTCTCCGTAGCCAATATATCCAATCTTGTAACCACCCGCAAAAGACGCCAGGTAGGTTGCTACTGAGGATGCTCGCTTAGTAGAAAGACTTTTGTTTAACTTGGCAGAACCGATTGCATCAGTATGCCCCTGCACGACAACCATCTCGGCACCTAAAGGTTTAATAATGTCATTAACCTTTGACATCAATGCTTTTGATGTTTCTGGAACAGTTGAAGTTCCAGATGCAAAATTGACTTTCTTGAGCCTGAAAATAAGTTTGTTTCCCTGCTGATACACCGATGCTTCTTCCTCTGAAAAGTACGCCCCTGCCTGTTCCATTGCCTGTTGGAATTTGATCTGAGTTGAAGATTTCTTTAATTCCTCTTCCTGCTTTTTAAGCGCGCCCTCAGTCTCGGATAAATTAGACTTGGTAGTCTTCAGGTTTTGTTTCAGCAATCCGACATTTTTAGACAGCATTCCCAGCTCTCTATTTTGTTTTACAATCCTTAATGCAATATTCTCAGGCGTTCCTTTGGCATTTAAGATAACGTCCATGACATCTAATAATAAAACCGAACTCCCGCCCGCTTTATCAACACTATTTTTATGGATATTAGGATTACGTGGGCTCTGCGCAATTAAATTTTCAGCTTCACTGAGATCCAGCATAGCCATTCTTAGCGAATCTGGTGCGAGATCATCTGCGTCTTTATTTTTAGATGTCTGAATGGCCTTTCTAACCGCATCAAGCTCTCTGAACTGGACCGCTTTAACTTCTAAAGAAAGATATTCTTTTTGAAATTCCGAGAACTCTTTCGGCTCGAGGAATTCTTCAAAATCATTGGTTTCGCCTCTTAAGTCATCATCGACATCCATCAATTCTGCTAGCAATGTGTCACTGGCTCTTAAGCCAGCAGTAAGAGCGGCTTTCCTGGCATAAAGAATACGCGGAGCATTTGCACTTCTAACTCCAGACTGTATTAGCGCATCCTGGAAAAAGGCTTTTGCTATCGCAGCGTTATCCAGAATAATTTCATTTTTGTGACCACTGGACAAACCCCGTTTAGCTCTACTCAAATAATCTGAACCCTGCAAATACTGTTTAGGCGTCAACAAATCAGTTTGCTTGTTCTCGGCTCTCAGCATTAATTTGGTCACCTCCGATATGGCGGCTGCTGGATCACTACCCGATGTCAGTTCAGCTTTTTTAGCACTAGCGCAGCCAAAAAGCATCAGTGCTATTCCATAACACAGAATAATTTTGATTTTTTTCATAATTAACTTCCCCAGTAATGTCTAAATTTAACTTCTTAAGATTATGTACGTAATTCTAGCTTTGTCCAATAAACTATTGAGATATAGACGATTTCGATAAAAAACGCTCAAAATTTATGACAAAGAATTCTCTATTGGTAGAATTGCCTCATAGATGAGAAGCATTAACTAAATTTTGAAAAATGCTAATCGGATACTTCTATAGCAGAATTCAAGCTTAAATCCAGATAATACTGACCGATTGTTACGCCAAGACTGCAGGAACCCGTTCGAAAGTAACCAATAGGTGGAATGATGATCGTCTCAAAATATCATTCTGGTAGGCGAATCTGATCAGTCTTACAAGGAAAAAACCATGTTTATTTACCAAAATCAAAAAAGACACCTGACAATAATCTCTACCACTCTGGCCTTGCTAATCATTTTTGCCCTGATGGGCGAACATGCAACCGCCGAAACCACACCAATCCTGGCTGGCAAAGCGCTCGCAATGGCACTGCGCGAAGGTGGCTACAATCTTTATTTCCGACATGTGGCGACCGATTGGTCACAGTCTGATAATGTACGTAAGGCAAAAGACTGGTTGAGTTGTGATGGTACGCGTATGCGCCAACTGTCAACTGTTGGGCGCGAGACTGCGGTTACAATCGGCGAGGCAATTCGAGCCATCGGCATACCGATTAGTAAGGTACTGGCGAGTCCCTACTGCCGCACCGTCGAGACCGCCCGCCTGATGCAACTCGGTCCAGTCGAACCGACCACCGAAGTCATGAACCTGCGATCCGCTGAATATTTCGAAGGTAGGGCCGCAATTGTAGCCACCGCACGAGCGCTACTCGCAACAACACCTGAGCCGAACACCAACACCGTAATTGTGTCACATGGCAATGTGGCGCGTGAAGCGACACCTGTGTACCCCGGCGAAGGCGATGGTATCGTATTTCAACCCGACGGGATGGGTGGCTTCCGCTATATTGGCCAGATGACACCTGAAGACTGGTCACGACTCAGGGATTCGATGCTTTAGCCTTGGAAACGCAGTTGGGCGCGAAAAAAATCTACGAGGAAGAGTAAAATCAGTTGATCTCGAGAAGATATTTGACTACACGATTATTACCCGAATCGGAAAGCCATAGGATCTTGCCTTTCGCTTCGACACCCTCAGGTGTTTCAAACTTGTTGGGTCCTTTGCCCGGGCTGCCGTCGCCTAAAATCAGTGTGAGTGTCCCGTCAGGGGCTATGAACTTGATGACATGATTGTTTTTATCGCCGACAATCAAAGTACCATCTGCGAGTAAATCCATATAGCGAACTCCGTCAAAATCGTATTTCCCGCGACCCAGCTCATGCTTTATTTCGAGATCGGGAGACAATAATAATATCCGGTGATTACCGGAATCCGATAACCAGATATCTCCATCGCTTCCCAGTTCCAGGTCATGCGGGGAAGACAATCCAGTTAACTCACCTACAAGCTTACCATTTTCATAAGCAACAACATTACCCGACCAGGCACCCGCGACATAAATCCGACCATTAGGATGAACGAGTACCCCTTCAGGCCCGCGAATACGCTCACTGAGTTCACCCACCAGCTCCGCGGTCGTTCCATCGATATTGTAAATGGTGACACGGTTGTTGTGAGTATCGGCCACGTAAGCACGCTTTTGTGTATCGAAATCGATATCGTGTGTCCCAGACTGGTGATCCGAACCGAATTCGCCAACTAGCGCCAATGTGTCGGGGTCAAGAATTGCAATCCGATTGTTACCTACATCGGAAACAAACAGAAATTCTCGATCTGGCGACAATTTTAGATCATGCGGGTTTTCGAGCGGGGCTGTGCTGGCAAGCACGAAAGTTGCCTTAATTTCTCCTGCATGCGCAACACTTGCTATGAGGCTCAACAATAACCAGACTTTCACTTTGATTTCTCCATTTTAGTGATCGGGAAAGTTTAACTCATAATGCTGAAAGCTGTATAAGCTCTCTCAAACTTCCTCAAGCTAACACTATTCCTGCACCGCTTAAAGGCGCCTATCTTTGGTGACTGAAAACGCCTGCCACAGGGACGCCTGCCGCTCCGCCCATGCAGGCAATCCCTGCTTTTTTTCCCAGGCAATGAAAGGCTAAGAGATTAACTCGGGTAATTCTTTCAGACTGGTAATTTGAACAGTCGGTTCAATTCCCCATGGGTCGAACACCACATTGTGCGAACGTTGTAACCAGGCCGCTTTCATGCCGATATTGATCGCGCCCTGAACATCAAACGGATTGCTGGAAACCAACCAGGCGTTTTCCGGTTCTGCGCCGGTTTTTTTGATGAAGTGATGGTACACGTCGGGGTTGGGTTTAAATGTTTGCAGGTCATCGACGCTGACCACGCCTTCGAAATAGTCACTGATCCCCGCGTGTTCGAGTAGCCCTTCTACCGCGCTCTGAAGTCCGTTGGAAAACCCGAACAGGCGGAAACCGGCGTCTTTCGAAACTTTCAGGCTATCTACTACATCGTTGAAAGCAGGGAGAACACGGTAAGTTTCCATTAACGCCTGTTTGGCCGCGTCGTCGAGCCCGGTTTGTAGCAGCGCGTCAGTGTAATCGAGTGCATTTCGGGTGCATACCGCAAAGTTTTCGTAGCGTCGCATCAGACCTCGTTTGAAGGTATATTCGAGTTGTTTGTCTCGCCAAATTCGAGCAAACTCGACCGACTGCCGGGTATATTCAGCCAGTTTGGTGGTTACACCATAGGGGTCGATCAGGGTGCCATAGATGTCAAATCCTAATGTTATAGTCATACTGAATCCTCTTTGTTAGTCGGTGTAGAGCAAATTTAATTTTTTCCGCCTCGGTAAAATTCAGGCCAGCGCTTTTTGACGACATCGCCATCGCTGGCCAGTGCGATACAGGTATCTAGAATAATCGGTTTTTGCTGATTATTGCGGCTGGCTTCGCGTTCTTCGAGTGCCATGTGCAGAGTCTGGTAGGCGGTCGCTGCAATCGGTCCGAGCAAATCCATCAAGTGTGTGCAACTCCTGTCCGTGCCTATCTTCGCACGCACCTGCTTCATCCAGCCCATTCCAATTTGCAAACCCACGAGGGCTTTCATTTCCACCACGGCCTGTGTGCAGATGCCAAACGGCGTATGGTCAGACGATGCCTGCGCGTCATGAATGACAAAATCGAGGTCGATGGTAAGGCGCAACCACATATCGTGTATTGGCTCCCCTGCCTTAATAACACCACCTCGATGATCTTCGTCGTAGCCACAATCGTAGGCACGTGTGTCACGCATATGCGCTTCGATATCCCACAGCTTGTCGTCGCGCAGATAACCTTCACAATCGATATGACGATGATGCATTTTTTTTCTGCTGGCAGATTCGGCTAAAGGCATGAGCTTTGCTCCTGTTACTTTTTGGTCAATTTCGAGTTAGGGCAAGTGCAGCTCTTGAAGCACTTTCACGTCCTAGAAAATCATTAATATATTGTCCCGCTTCGAGCAGTTTGCGCATGTCGACACCGGTTTTTATATTCATCCCGTCGAGCATATAGAGCACATCTTCGGTGGCGACATTACCGCTCGCACCTTTAGCATAGGGGCAACCACCGAGCCCCGCAACCGAGCTGTCGATGACCGCTATTCCACATTGTAATACCGCGTGCAAATTTGCAAGTCCCTGTCCGTAGGTGTCGTGAAAATGTACCGCTAGCTGGTTTTCCGGCACGACCTTGAGTACGCGCTCGACCATCGCCTGCGCCTTGGTCGGAGTGCCCACGCCGATGGTGTCGCCAAGTGATATTTCGTAGCAGCCCAGATCGAGTAGCCGTTTTGCTATCCCGGCAACGGTATCCATCGAAACCTCTCCCTCGTAGGGACAGCCAAGCACACAGGAAAAATATCCGCGAATTTTAAGGTTCTCGACCATCGCCTTTTCAGCGACCGGGCGAAAACGTTCGAGGCTTTCATCAATCGTACAATTGGTATTCTTTTGTGAAAATGTTTCCGATGCGGCGGCGAAACCGGAGATTTCCTCGACTCCGGCATCTAGCGCTGCTTCCAGCCCCTTCATATTAGGAACCAGCATCGGATAAGACACCCCTGGGCGTTTCTCGACACCTGAAAATACCTCGCCACTGTTCGCCATTTGCGGCACCCATTTGGGTGACACGAAGGCGCCCGACTCGACCACCGGCAAACCGGCATCGACCAGTTTTTCGATCAGCGTTATCTTGACTTCCGGGGGAACGGACTTCGCTTCGTTTTGCAGGCCATCACGCGGGCCGACTTCGACTAATTTTACTGTTGTTGGGATTGGCATGGGTTATCTTAAAAAGATTTTAATTTATCTCTTGCCTCGATTGGGTCTGTTATACCGGTAGGGTCGAATTTATTCGACCGGTGTGCTTTTTCCGTTAATTGATGGCCGAATGAATTCGGCCCTACCTGCAATTTACTCAATACATTAATGTCACGGGGATTTTTCAACCCTGTTCCCCACTCCAATCAGGTTTACGCTTTTGTAAAAATGCGTTCAAACCCTCGCGCCCTTCATCGGAGGCGCGCACATCGGCAATGCGCCTGGCGGTTTCCTCGATTAAGGTTTCATCAATCGGCTGGCTAGCGACATGATGGATTAAATCCTTGGCTGCTGCCTGAGCGTTCGGGCCCGCGCTCAATAAACTGTCGATGCATTGCGCGAGACTGGCATCGAGCGCCTGCGGCTCGACCACTTCATGCAGCAGGCCGAGTTGCAGTGCGCGCTCTGCATTGAATCGCTCACCGCTGAGAAAATAGCGCCGCGCAGAACGTGAGCCGATGGCTGCAATCACATAGGGCGAAATGACCGACGGAATCAAACCCAGACGCACCTCGGATAGACTGAAAATTGACTCGCAGGAGGCGATGGCAATATCGCAACAGGCAATCAGTCCGACACCACCACCAAAACTTGCTCCCTGGACACGCGCTATTACTGGCATTCTCAGGCGGTTAAGCTGGTTCATCAGGCGCGCGAGCTGTCTCGCATCGGCGAAATTCTGTTGCTGATCATAGTCGGCCGTGCGTCGCATCCAGTCGAGATCGGCGCCAGCCGAAAAACTCTTACCCGCCGCCGCTAACACCAGAATACGAGTGCCATCATCGTTTTCTATATGATCCAGTGCCTGTAACAACTCGACGATCATCGTATCGTCGAATGCATTGTGTTTTTCGGCGCGATTGAGGGTTAATGTGGCGACGCCACGCGAATCGGTCTGTAGATTAATGTTACTGGTCATGACTACATCCTGAAGATACCGAACTGGCTCTCTTCGATTGGCGCATTCAATGCTGCGGAGAGCCCGAGACCTAATATTTTACGTGTATCGGCTGGATCGATGATGCCATCATCCCACAACCGCGCACTCGCATAGTAGGGATGTCCCTGAAGTTCGTATTGATCGAGTATGGGTTGTCTCAGTGCAACTTCCTGGGCTTCGTTCCAGGATTCATCCCGCGCCTTGCGGGCGTCGCGAGTGACCTGGGCGAGAACGTTGGCAGCCTGTTCACCGCCCATCACCGAGATACGCGCATTAGGCCACATCCACAGGAAACGTCCCCCGTAAGCCCGACCGCACATCGCATAATTGCCCGCGCCGAAGCTGCCACCTACTATAACCGTCAACTTTGGCACCTTTGCGCAGGCCACGGCGTTGACCATTTTCGCACCATCTTTGGCGATTCCGCCCTGTTCGAATTTCTTTCCAACCATGAACCCAGTGATATTTTGCAAAAAAATTAATGGTATACGACGCTTCGCACAAAGCTCAATGAAGTGCGTACCCTTGAGAGCGGATTCAGAAAACAGGATGCCATTGTTGGCGACAATGCCCACCGGGCAGCCTGTCAGGTGTGCGAATCCGCAGATCAGTGTTTTACCATAAAGCGCCTTGAATTCATTAAATTCGCTGCCATCGACCAGCCGTGCAATGACCTCACGAATATCGTAGGACTGGCGTAAATCGTCCGGCACGATTCCGTATAACTCCTCGGTCGGATACAGGGGTTCCTGCGGTTGACGCATTACCAGGTCTGGTTTTTTACCGCGATTTAAGTGTGTCACCGCAGTACGCGCCAGTTCAAGCGCATGCGCATCATTCTCGGCCAGGTAATCAGTCACACCGGAAATTCTTGAATGCACATCGGCACCACCCAGGTCTTCTGCGCTAACGACCTCTCCGGTCGCTGCCTTGACCAGCGGCGGGCCACCGAGAAAAATCGTACCCTGCCCCTTAACGATGATGCTCTGATCCGACATGGCCGGCACATAGGCGCCACCTGCGGTGCAGGAACCCATCACCACTGCGATTTGTGCGATACCCTGCGCCGACATGTTCGCCTGATTATAGAAAATTCGGCCGAAATGCTCCCGATCAGGAAAAACCTCATCCTGGCTAGGCAGATGAGCGCCCCCCGAATCGACCAGGTAAATGCAGGGCAGGTTATTTTCGGCTGCGATGGCCTGCGCGCGCAGATGTTTCTTCACCGTTATCGGGTAATAAGTGCCACCTTTGATAGTCGCATCATTAGCAACAATCATGCACTCAATCCCATTCACGCTGCCGATTCCAGTAACCAGCCCCGCGGCTGCAATATTGTCGTCACCGTACATGCCATAGGCGGCAAACTGGCCAATTTCGAGGAAGGGAGAATCCTTGTCGATCAGGGTCTGGATGCGATCTCGGACCAGTAATTTTCCCCGACCCAGGTGTTTTTCACGGGCTCGTTTATTGCCGCCCTGGGCAATATAGGCAGATTTTTCGTGTAAGTCCTCGACGACTCTCAACATCGACGCTCGATTCACCTCAAATTCGGGTGACTGATTATTGACCTGGGTTTCGAGTATAGCCATAGTTTTACCAACCGCCGGTATCGAGCCAGCGGTCTAATTGATCAAGCCGGTCATTACCCCAGAACGGCTCTTCGCCGACGAAAATAAATGGCGAACCAAATACGCCGCGATCTATCGCCGCCTGAGTCTCGGCCTTGAGGCGATCTTTAATAGCCGGGTCCTGTAGAGCAGGCACCAGAGCTTTTGCATCAATTCCGATATTGGCTGCCAGCTCGGCGATTAGATCTATATTGGTACCATCCCTGCCCTCACCGAATATCGCATTATAAATAGCCTTCGCCAGTGCAACCGCCGCTTCCGGCTGCTCGTCGAGCAGATAATAGAAAGCCCGCGAGCAACTCAGCGCTGCCTTCGGAAAATCTTCCGGCATACGAAAATTCGCATCCTGTAATCGAGCGCTGCGCTCCATGTCGAGCAGCACATATTCCGACATCATCGGTGTGTTTGTCAGTGGTTGATGCCCGGTAATCGGAAAAGTCGCACCGAGCAGAAATGGTTTCCAGTTTACCCTGCAACCGTGGCGGGCTGCGATTTCGTCGATTCGCAGGCTGGCGAGGTAGCCATAAGGCGAATAAAAGTCGAAATAAAAATCTATTGAACTACTCATGACATGTCTCCGATTTCGCGGGCGATGACAATGCGTTGAATATCACTGGTACCTTCATAAATTTGTGAAATTCGAACATCGCGATAAATACGTTCGAGGTTGAAATCTTTCAGATATCCGTATCCACCGAGCACCTGAATCGCTGAAGAACAGATCTTCTCAGCAGCTTCAGAAGCAAATAACTTAGCCATACTAGCCTGCTTGAGGCAGGGTTCATCAGCTTCACGCAGTTGCGCGGCATTCATCACCATCAAATGTGCGGCTTCGAGTTGCGTCGCCATATCGGCGAGGCGGAATGCAACAGCCTGATGTTCAATAATCGGCTTACCGAAAGTCTCGCGCTCGCGCGCATAGGCCAGTGCGATTTCATACGCAGCGCGGGCCATACCCACCGATTGTGCGCCGATTCCAATACGCCCGCTGGCAAGATTCATTAACGCGATCTTATAGCCTTCGCCTTCATCGCCGATTAAATGGTCGTCCGTTATGCGACAGTCTTTCAAAAAAACCTGCGCAGTATCCGAAGCATGCTGTCCCATTTTATCTTCAACAGTCCCAACCTGGTAGCCGGGATTATCGGTTGGCACCAGAAATGCGCTGATACCTTTCTTACCAAGCTGGGGATCGGTGACTGCGAATACGATGGCGACCTGTGCGTTGTTACCCGAGGTGATAAAGGTTTTGCTGCCGTTCAAAACATAGTCGTCACCGTCCCTGACCGCAGAGGTTTTGATAGCTGCCGCATCGGAGCCCGCCTGCGCTTCGGTCAGGCAAAAGCAACCCAATAGTTTTCCTGATGCCAGTGGTTTTAAATATTGTGTTTTCAGGAACTCACTGGCAAAACCGAGCAGTGAGCCACAGACCACAGAATTAGTCACACTCAGTATGGTCGAGCAGGCACCATCACCTGCCGCGACTTCTTCAAGCGCGAGCGCAAAGCCGACGTAGCCTATATCGCTGCCACCCCATTGTTCGGGAATCACCATGCCAAACAGGCCAAGTTCACCCATTTCTTTGAGCTGCTCAGCCGGAAAATGACCGGTCTTATCCCATTCAGCCGCGTATGGAGCGATTCGACTCTGGACATAGTCGCGAACGCTATCGCGGATCATGCATTGTTCGTCGGTCAGTTTCATCAGTGCTGAAACGCGTATCGGTTCAGACGATTTCGACTGCCACTGCCGTGGCCTCGCCGCCGCCGATACAAAGTGCTGCTATACCTTTTTTCAGGCCCTGGCGTTGCAATGCCGCTATCAGCGTGACCAGAATTCGTGCCCCCGAAGCACCAATCGGATGACCCAGTGCGCAGGCGCCACCATTGATATTCACCCTGTTATGATCAAGCCTGAGGTCGTGCATCGCTGCCATTGTTACCACGGCGAAGGCCTCATTGATTTCAAACAGTTCGACATCGTCTACGGTCCAGTCAAGCTTTTGCATTAAATTGCGAATAGCACCAACCGGTGCAGTAGTAAACCAGGCCGGTTCATGTGCAAAGGAGCTATGACCGGCAATCACGGCCAGCGGTTTGACGCCACGGCTGTTCGCCTCGCTTTCGCGCATTAATACCAGTGCTGCGGCACCATCCGAAATCGAACTGGAGTTAGCCGCCGTGACCGTGCCGTCAGCGCGAAACGCAGGTCTCAGGCCCGGAATTTTTTCAAACCTGGCGTTAAACGGTTGCTCGTCGGTATCGACAGTTACTTCACCCTTACGGGTTTTCATTACTACCGGCGTAATCTCGTCTTTAAAGGCGCCGCTTTCAATCGCCGCCTGCGCACGTTTCAACGAAGTAATCGCAAACTCATCCTGCTGTTCGCGAGTAAAGCTGTACTTATCGGCGGTATTTTCGGCAAAAACACCCATCAGGCATCCTTTGTCGTATGCGTCTTCGAGTCCATCGAGAAACATGTGATCCAAAACCTTGCCATGCCCCATGCGTAATCCGGCACGAGCCTTGGGTAACAGGTACGGGGAATTGGTCATGCTTTCCAGACCACCGGCAACCATCACTTTATTGGTACCGGCGAGTAACAAATCGTGCGCCAGCATCGTCGCCTTCATGCCCGAGCCGCACATCTTGTTGATCGTAGTGCATCCGCTTGCGAGTGAAAGCCCTGCGCCGAGACTGGCCTGGCGCGCGGGTGCCTGACCCTGACCGGCGGCCAGCACACAACCCATAATTACCTCGTCGATAGCATCCTTTTCTATCTGGCTGCGCTCGACCGCAGCTGATATCGCCGCCGCACCGAGTTCGGCTGCGGTGGCATCGGATAAGACGCCCTGGAAACCACCCATTGGTGTGCGGGCAGTTCCTGTAATTACTATTCTTTCATTCATTTTTCCAATCTCGTTGAACCTAGGAAACGCAGTTTGATCACGAAAGTCCGCGCAAGCTCTTGACGCACCTAGCAAAACCAAATAACTTCTCATCACCAATAAGGTGACTACGAATTATTCGATTTCACTATGCACGCCAATATCTTACGCGTCTTTTTCGCGCCCAACTACGTTTCCTAGGTTAGATCAATTTGTTTCATTAAACAATTCGCGGCCTATCAGCATACGCCGAATCTCTGAAGTACCCGCGCCAATTTCATATAACTTGGCATCGCGTAATAATCGGCCAACCGGATAATCGTTGGTATAGCCATTGCCACCCAGTGCCTGAATCGCTTCAAGCGCCATCCAGGTGGCTTTTTCGGCGGCGTACAAAATCGCACCGGCGGCATCTTTGCGCGTGGGTTCGCCACGGTCACAAGCTTTCCCCACCGCATAAACATAAGCTTTGCTGGCATTCATCGTGGTATACATGTCGGCAAGCTTACCCTGCATTAATTCAAATTCACCAATGCTTTGACCAAACTGCTTGCGCTCGTGAATATAAGGAACTACCGCATCCATGCAAGCCTGCATAATGCCGGTGGGGCCCGCCGCCAACACTGCGCGTTCGAAATCCAGACCACTCATTAAAACTCTGGCGCCAGCGTTTAATTCGCCGAGTATATTTTCTTCAGGCACTTCAACATTATTGAATACCAGTTCGCCGGTATTGGAACCGCGCATGCCGAGCTTGTCGAGCTTTTGCGCGGTGGTGAATCCGAAGGCTTTTTCAACCAGAAATGCGGTAATGCCACGCGAACCAGCGTCTGCATCGGTTTTCGCGTAGACGACGACCAAATCGGCATCGGGCCCATTAGTAATCCACATTTTGGTGCCATTCAATACATAGTGATCGTCCTGCTTCTGCGCCTTCATTTGCATACTGATTACGTCGGAACCGGCACCCGGTTCGGACATCGCCAGTGCACCGATGTGTTCACCGCTGATCAATTTAGGCAAATATTTTTGTTTCTGTGCGTCATTACCATTGCGATTAATCTGATTCACACAGAGATTTGAATGCGCGCCGTAGCTCAGGCCGACTGAGGCCGATGCTCGACTGATTTCTTCCATCGCGACGATATGTGCGAGGTAACCCATGCCGGTGCCACCATAGCTTTCCGATACGGTGATGCCGAGCAAGCCCATCTCGCCGAGTTTCGGCCAGAGTTGATTGGGGAATTCGTTACTACGATCGATATCCGCTGCAATCGGTGCAATTTCGCTTTGTGCAAAGTGGTATACCGCGTCGCGCAGCATATCGACGGTATCGCCGAGATCAAAATTGAGTGAGGGATAATGTGTCATCGAAACAGTTACATTAGATAGTTATGCGGTTTTCAATCTTTATTTTCCGGTCTGGATATTACTCAACGTGGTTCGTGCGTTATCGGCAATATGCTCCATGTCGGCAAGGGCCAACTCGACATCCTGTTTTTGGGTCTCTAGAATTCTACGCCGCGCGTCCAGTTTTTCCAGTAGGTAATTTAACTGTGCTTCTTCACCCAGACTTGAATCGTATAAATCGAAGGACTCGTGAATTTCGGCTAATGACCAGCCGAGTCTTTTTCCGCGTTGGATCAGGCGCAAACGCACGCGATCCCTTTCGGCATAGATACGTCGGGTGCCTTCACGTTTGGGTGACAGCAGTTCGGACTCTTCGTACAGGCGCAATGCTCTTGAAGTAACGCCGAATTCGCTGGCTAGCTCACTAATCGTATAGGTATTGGATTTTTCACTCACGATTTCTACGCTCAAGTATCATTGACTCGGTTAATTTTAATTGACGTTAACGTAAACGTAAAGTAGTCTATGACGATCAAAAATGCAACAATAAATCTTGCAAAGCGCTTAATCAGGCGTTAAAAATGGGTCAACATGGGCAAGCCACAAAGTAAAATTCACGACATCCAGCCTGCTGTGAAAAACGATCAGAAAATTCGTGTTATTACCGCCGCCAGTTTGTTTGACGGCCATGACGCGGCGATCAATATCATGCGTCGGATTCTACAGTCCTCGGGTGCCGAAGTAATTCATCTCGGGCATAATCGTTCGGTAGAGGAAATCGTCGATGCCGCCATTCAGGAAGATGCTCACGCAATTGCGATTAGTTCTTATCAGGGCGGCCATGTCGAATACCTGAAATATATGGTGGATATGCTGAAACAGAGGCAACGCTCTGAAATTCGTATTTTCGCCGGTGGCGGTGGTGTCATCATTGCCTCCGAGGTGGAAGAGCTGGAAGACTACGGCGTAACCCGCATCTATACCCCGGAAGATGGCCAGAAGATGGGATTGCAGGGAATGATCTTCGATATGATCAAACGCTGTGATTTCAACCCATCCAGCCAGGCCCCCAACACTCTCGACGACCTGAAAAATCGTGACTTGAACGCTCTATCAAGTCTTATCAGCGCACTTCAAAACGATACTTTACCAACTAGCTTGCGCAAACAAATTAATCAGTCTGCGCAAGCGCTGAAAACACCTGTTCCGGTGCTGGGCATCACGGGTACCGGTGGGTCGGGCAAGTCGTCTCTCACCGACGAGGTAATTCGCCGCTTCCGTCTTGGACAACAGGATAAGCTCAAAATTGCGATTATCGCGGTTGACCCGACGCGGCGCAAAAGCGGCGGCTCCCTGCTTGGTGACCGCATCCGCATGAATGCGATTAATCACCCGAATATTTATATGCGCTCAATCGCGACACGCGAATCGGTGGGTGAAATTCCCGAAGTGGTCGGCGATATCATCAACGCCTGTAAGCTTTGTGGTTTCGATTTCATTATTGTTGAAACCCCGGGTATCGGCCAGGGTGATGCGGCGATAGTACCGCTGGTGGATGCTTCGGTTTACGTTATGACCCCTGAGTTCGGTGCACAAAGTCAGCTGGAAAAAATCGATATGCTCGATTTTGCCGACATCGTCGCGATCAATAAATTTGACCGCAAAGGAGCCGAGGACGCCTATCGTGATGTCTGCAAGCAGGTTCAGCGAAATCACGAGGCCTTCTCACAGCCTTCTGACGAAATGCCAGTATTCGGCACCATCGCCTCGCGTTTTAATGACGATGGTATTACCGCAGTTTACCAACAGATTTTATCGGTACTACAGGGACTGGGGTTGCAATCGCTGGATAATCATTTGCCTGCTGTCGAGATCAGGAAATCGACTGGAAAAACAGTCATCGTGCCACCCGAGCGCTCGCGCTATCTGGCTGAAATTGCCGATACCATTCGCGCATACAAGGCCGAATCACTGCGGCAGGCGTCTGTTGCTCGTGAAAGGCAACAGCTTACTGCGTCGAGAAAAATGCTGCTGGACAGCGGACAGACAGACTCAGCAAATGCACTCGACGGTCTGATCGAGTCGCGTCAAAACTCGCTCGATGAACGCTCGTCCAAACTGCTCGAACATTGGCCCGAAATTAAACAAAGCTATAGCGGTGACGAGTACGTGGTGAAAATTCGAGATCGAGAAATTCGTACTGGCCTGAAATATAAAACCCTTTCGGGACTGGAAATCCCCAAGGTTGCGTTACCCGCTTATGAAGATCAGGGCGAATTGCTGAAATGGTTATTGTTAGAAAACCTGCCCGGCAGCTTCCCTTATACCGCTGGCGTTTTTGCCTTCAAACGCGAAGGTGAGGATCCGACGCGAATGTTCGCCGGTGAAGGTGATGCATTCAGTACTAACCAGCGTTTCAAAAATCTATCCGAACACTCGACGGCAAAACGCCTGTCCACTGCATTTGATTCAGTCACCTTATACGGCTTCGATCCCGATGAACGCCCGGATATCTATGGCAAGGTTGGTAATTCCGGAGTCTCGATTGCAACACTAGAGGATATGAAGGTTTTGTACGACAGCTTTGATCTGTGCAACCCTTCGACATCGGTTTCGATGACAATCAACGGACCGGCACCGATCATTCTGGCGATGTACCTGAATTCTGCGATAGCTCAACAGCTCACAAAGTTCGAGAGTGATAACGCACGGGCACCGACTGATCAGGAAATTGAGAAGATTCGCAGCTGGGCACTGGAAAATATCCGTGGCACTGTACAGGCCGATATTCTCAAGGAAGATCAAGGGCAAAATACCTGTATTTTCTCGACTGAGTTTGCCCTGAAGATGATGGGTGATATCCAGCAATATTTCATCGATCACAAAATTCGTAACTTTTATTCGGTTTCGATTTCCGGATACCACATTGCCGAGGCTGGCGCGAACCCGGTTTCACAGCTCGCATTTACCCTCGCTAATGGCTTTACCTTCGTCGAGGCTTACCTCGCGCGCGGAATGAATATCGATGATTTTGCGCCGAATCTGTCTTTCTTCTTCAGCAATGGCATGGACCCCGAATATACCGTCATGGGTCGCGTAGCGCGCCGCATCTGGGCCACTGCAATGCGATTTAAATACGGCGCTAATGAACGCAGCGAGAAACTGAAATACCACATTCAGACTTCCGGACGTTCCCTGCACGCGCAGGAAATGGATTTCAACGACATACGCACTACCCTACAGGCGCTGATCGCGATATACGATAATTGCAACAGCTTGCACACCAACGCTTTCGACGAGGCAATTACCACACCCACTGGCGATTCGGTGCGCCGTGCGCTCGCGATCCAGTTGATCATCAATCAGGAATGGGGTTTGAGTAAAAATGAAAACCCGAATCAGGGCGCGTTTATTATCGATCAATTAACCGACCTGGTCGAAGAAGCCGTGTTACAGGAATTTGACCGTATATCGGAGCGCGGCGGCGTGCTCGGTGCGATGGAGACAGGCTATCAACGTGGTAAAATCCAGGACGAATCAATGTTGTACGAACACCGCAAGCACGATGGTTCTTTGCCGATTGTGGGAGTTAATACCTTCCTCAATCCAGATGGCAACAGGGAATTTGAAATCGAACTTGCACGCTCCAGTGAATCGCAGAAACAGAGTCAAATCAGTCGTTTGAGAGAGTTCCAGGCAACTCATTCCGACAACTCGGCAGCAGCGCTGGCACAGGTTCAGCAGGCAGCGATAAACAATGAGAATATTTTCACCGAGCTTGTCGATGCCGTAAAATATTGCTCGCTGGGTGAAATTACCAATGCGTTATTCGAGGTAGGCGGGCAATATCGAAGGAACATGTGACGGTCGCTCAAAGCGACC
>CAXMRQ010000141.1:0-10397 GCA_964196115.1 uncultured Gammaproteobacteria bacterium | reverse complement strand
ATCGTCAATTATGGTAACCGACCTCGAAGTCGTGCCGCCATCTGCCCGTATTGATAGCATTATACATCTGTTTAAAGAAGACAAAGTCGCGATTATATCTGAGGGCGATACCTTTTACGGCTTGATTACACAGATCGATTTAATTAATCATTTACGCAAGACGACCCTGTGAGTTTGACGAAAGCGAGGGTAACTCGGTGTCTTTTCGTGCGAGTTCCCTTTCTTTCATTAACATATAGTCTCGTGTGACAGGCAAAGCGTTTATATCGCGACTTAGCTGTAGCTGCAGAACAGAAGCGGCCTGAACCCGGAAAAACGATTCACTGCCAAGTAAGTACACCTCCCACATACGGCAAAATCGCTCATCATATATTTTTGCGATTTCCTCTCGGTGTTTGGAGAATCGCTCATACCATTGCGACAGGGTCCTGGAATAGTGCAACCGCAAGTTTTCGACATCCGTAATCCAGAGACTAGAACGTTCAGTAGCCCGGGTCAGCTGAGAGATTGAAGGTAAATAACCCCCTGGAAAGATATACTTGTGAATCCAGGATCCGATAGGCTTCGGTTTTCCCATGCGCGCGATGGTATGGATTAACGCGACACCATTCGGTTTCAATAAATCGCGAATCTTTTTAAAATATTCACCATAATGAAACTGCCCTACGTGCTCCAACATACCGACCGACACGATGCGATCTACTGGCTCGTCGAGGGTACGGTAATCTCGTAATTCAAAGCGAACCCGATCACTCAGCCCTGCTTCTATTAACCTTTGATTAGAGAGCTTATGCTGTTCTTCAGACAGGGTCACACCAATCACTTTGCAATCGAAATTCCGCGCCAGATAAAGCCCCATTCCACCCCAGCCAGAGCCTATATCAAGCACTGTCATGCCCGGTTTGATATCAAGTTTTGCAGCAATATGGTGTTTCTTCAATAACTGGGCAGTTTCGATATCTTCGTTCCCTTTTGGAAAATAGGCGCAGGAATACTGCCGGTCTGAATCAAGAAACCGATCATAGAGTTTCGCTGACAGGTCGTAATGGTGGGCTACATTTCGACGGGCGCGCCCCATCGGATTATAGTGATGTACGGAAGCAATTAAGTTGTAAGAAACACGGTATATTTCACCCAACCAGGTCTTTTCTATCAGGTTCTCAGAGCGTTGGTACACTTCCAGGAAATCACCCAGGTTGCCTTCTTCGAGCAATAATTTTCCATCCATATAGGCTTCACACCATGACATCGATGACAAAAACGCCATTCGTTTAGCAACCGAATTATCGGTCAGGCGTAATACCACGATTGGCTTGCCGTGATCACAGATATGATGGCGATTTCCAGCTGCATCTATCAGAGTGATGCAGCCGAATTGAAAAAACCCTCGCATAGTAGCTGCTAATAACAAATCATCCACCTAATAAATATAGATAAAATGGAGTTGCTGACATACATATTATCAATTTCAACAAAGTTTTTACACATTAAAGACTTAAATATAATTGAATTTGGCACCGGTTTTGAAGCTGGACCCAACTGACGCAAGCTATAACTCCCGCCCGGCTTAATTTACAGCGAGCCACCGATCAAAATCACCGCCCTATTTTGACTTCTAAGACAAAACATTATTAAATGAGCGCTTCTAGAGGCAGGCACAATTTTACAGTTATTCATGTCACCTCCTCTGCCAATTGAAAGATTTACCTGCTAGCCAGAGACCCGTCCTATGGATATACAACGCCTGCTCACCAGTCTCAGCCTCAAAATTATTATTCAATTTGGGATTGTTGCCGCCCTGGCAGGTATTGGCATCGTCTGGAATATCGATTTCATTCACCGCTTCTATTTCGAAAATCAACAGACCCAGACCGGGATTATTATTAATAGCGCGATAGCCGCGCTAATGCTGTTTGGCATGGCTAATATTCTTTATCACCTGCTGCGTTATAAATATGAAGAAAAAGCGATCGCCGCTTTTGTCAATAATATAGAGTCTCTCAGGGAAGATTTGACTCACGGAATAGCGCAACACTCAATCATCGTCAAACGTCTTTTGACAATGAAATCGATAGAAACCGCAGCCGGTGAAATTAATCACAGTGCACTCTCGGCAATGCTGACCGCCGATGAGAGCACAAAATTCGGGCTGGTAAAATTCATCAATAACATCCTCATATTAACCGGTGTATTCGGTACTATCGTCTCACTCTCAATCGCGCTGCTGGGTGCTTCCGACCTGATCGATTCGGCTGCAGGTAGTCTTGGCGGTATGGGACTGGTGATACACGGCATGTCCACAGCCCTGTCTACCACCATCACCGCCATCGTTAGTTATGTCATTTTTGGCTATTTTTATACCCGCCTTAACGATGTACAGACCCACCTGATTAGCGGTGTTGAACACCTGACATCGGTTTATCTGATGCCACAGTTTGTGAAGGCTAACGACGATATCGTCAATAAAATGGCCGACCTGATCAAATCGGTGATTTTTGCCACGGAAAAATTAAAGAACACTCAGGATGTCTACCACGCCTCTGCACTGACCTTGCAGGAAACCATATCGCAGAATCAGGGGCAGATAGGCCACCTGTCTACCGATCTATCTGAAATAAAATCTCTGCTGTCGGATAGTGTAAGGAATACTCAGGAAATCCGTCAGGCCTCTGAACAAGCCTTGCAGGAAAACATATCGTCTCACCATGCACAGATAAAACAACTGTCGGCCGACCTGTCCGAAATAAAACTACTGTTGCGCGAAGGTTTTCGACTACAGCCCGCGAATAGAGATAGCGAATAATGTCGGTGCAGCGCAATGCAGAATAGCTTCGCACCCATCGGACAACTACAGGCCAGCCATAGCGGCGATAACAGTTTCTGGCCGTCATTTACTGACATCATGATGGTTATTACGATGATTTTCCTGATGGCCACCAGCCTGCTTGTCGTGCGTAACTGGCAGCTAGTTGCTGAGCTACAGGAAAGTATTGCCGCAGAACAAATTGCAGCCCAACTGATTCAATCTACTTCGGAGGAAAATTTCACGCTCGAGGAAAGGCTGGCAAATGCCGAGCAAAGCAATTCGATATTGCGCTTGCGCATATTGAAGAAAGACGAGGAACTGTTACTGGCTAAAGATGCGATGCAGCAACAGGAAATTCAAATCGCTTCGGTGGAAATTGAAAATGCAGACTTCAAACAGGCCCTGGAACAAGCAAATAAATCAATAGCGACAACAAACCTCGAAATAGATCGGGTGAATAGACGAAATATTGAAATAGAAAACCAGGTAGCTCAACTTAGCGCTCAGTTGAGCCAGCAAAGGGCAGAAAGCGATAAAACCAGTACCCTGCTCACTGCTGCCCAGGCAGAAATAGGAGCGTTGAATCAATCAACCCAGGCTCAGCAACAGAACATCTCCAGCCTGACACAGGAAAAACAACGCCTGGATCAGGAAATTGAAGCCTACAAGCGTCAACTGCTGGCACTCAAAAGCGAATTCAAAACATTGCTGTCTAAAGCCGAAGCAAATATAGAATCACTGACTCGCTCAAGTGAAGCACAACAACGGGATATCTCCAGCCTGACTCAGGAGAAACAGCTATTAAACCAGGATATTTCCAATCGGGAGCAGGAAAAACAACAGCTGAATCAAAACATCGCCAGCCTGACGCAGGAAAAGCAGCAATTGAACCAGAATATCTCCAACCTGACACGGGACAAGCAACTGCGGAACCAGGAAATCGAATCCTATAACCGACAGTTGCTAACCCTTAAAGGCGAGTACGAAGTGGTCAAATCCAAATACGAAGAATTGATCAAACCTGCTCGCTCGGCAAAGGGTAAATATATCGCCGAGGTTTATTATATTAAGGGAAATAATGGCAAAGTAATCCGCTACAAACAACCTGGAGACAGCAAATTTGTCGACTTACCGCTAGCCGAAGTAGAAAAGCGTCTGTCCAGACTAAAAGCAGAACAGGGCAAGGATTTATACGTCAAAATTATCATCCCGCAAGACAGCGGTTTAACCTATAGCGAAGCGTGGAATTTTATGCGTAATCTACTAGTCAAGTACGACTATTATTATCAGGAGAACTAGCCTCATTCGCTTATCTGTCCTAGGGTCGTATAACGCATACAATTTCCGAAACGCAACTGCTACAATCGCGCCCCAAAGTCCCCGTGGCACAATTGGATAGCGCGACGCCCTCCTAAGGCGTAGGTTGCCCGTTCGAACCGGGCCGGGGACACCATTTTTTATTCATTAGAACAATGGGTTATGGGAATTCCAGCGCATCAAGGCAAGCTGCGCCAGCTTAAATATCCGACCTGTATAACTATTTTTTAACACATAATTAGTGAAAATGGGACATGACGCCATTATGGATAAAATCGATTAACAAAAAGAACTAACTCTATTACTGTACTGGCAGATATAGTTGCAAAACCGGACATTAGGTCGTGCTATGTCGAATGAGTACTTCCGGCACACAGCTGACATTAAAAAAGCAGTTCGATTGATAAGTTTCTATGTAAAGAGCATATGCTTTATACTCAATTCACTTCGTGTATCTCTATCAATACTCGTCGCCGGTAATCTAACAGGTGCCTCGCAGTGACGGAAAACCACGCAACAGATATTCCCAGAATAGCTCGCGAGTCCCTGATAATGGAACGTTTGCCACTCGCGGGGGCCCGGGTAATCGATATCGGTTGTGGTGAGGGCTGGCTCACCCGACTCGTGGCTTCCAAGGCTGAAACGGTAATAGGAATCGATCCTTCGGCAATGGCATTGGAACGGGCGAATGCCCAAAACAGCACCACCAATGGAACCTATTTACAGGCCTCCGCAGATTACCTGCCACTCAATCAAGCGTGTACCGATATTGCGATCTACTACAACAGTTTGCACCATGTGCCTGCAACCCTGCAGAGTAAGGCGCTCGGGGAAACAGCTCGAGTGCTGGCAAAAGGTGGTTTGCTGTGCGTCGTTGAACCAATGGCCAGCGGTTCCGCCTATGAATTGTTTCAGCCTGTCGATGACGAAAGTGAAGTCTACGACGCTACCTACAAGTTAATTCTCGAAGCAGCGAGTGGCGTCGAGTTTCAACAAGTACGGGAAGAACTGTTCATGGACTGTTACACCTACCGGAATTTCGAGCAGTTTAGCGATCATGTGCTGGTTGTCGACGAAGGGCGCACGGGAGTGCTAGCCAAGCTCGAAGACATGCTTCGCGAACGCTTTGACCAGTTGGGAGAAGCGGTCGAAGGCGGCAGGCGTTACGACCAGGTTCACCGGCTCAGCCTTCTGTGCAAGTTATAGTGGAACACTAACCGTGACTATTAAATGCATCGAGTGCGATCACGAAAACCGCGAGGGGGCACGCTTTTGCACCGCCTGCGGTGCCTCGTTGCAAAACCACTGTCCTGCGTGTGGAGTCGTCACACAGCTAAAGGCAGATTTTTGCGATGCTTGCGGTGCCAGTTTGAAGGAGTCAGTGACTCCTGTTTTGGAAGACCCCGACCCCACGGAAGACAATACTGCTGACCTTGCCGGCTCGGAGGCAGAAAGACGGCATCTCACGGTACTGTTCTGCGACCTGGTGGGCTCTTCGAAGCTGTCCGAGCAACTGGACCCGGAAGATTTCCGCAATTTACTGGCCGCGTATCAGGATACCTGTGCCACGGTTGTGAGCCACTACGATGGACAGGTAGCGCGCTATGTTGGTGACGGTCTGCTCATCTATTTTGGCTATCCCCAGGCCCATGAGGACGATGCCCCGCGAGCAGTACGTGCTGCCCTCGATATCGTTGAGGCCGTCAATAAGCTTGATCTGGAGCCAGCATTGCCGGTCGATGCACTTGCGGTGCGCATCGGCGTCGCCACGGGCACGGTGGTAGTGGGTGATATTGGCACCGGCGCTCGCCGCGAGGAGATGGCGGTGGTGGGCGAGACGCCCAATCTCGCGGCAAGGCTACAAACGCTGGCTAATCCAGATGAGATAATAATTGCTGCACAGACCTTCGAATTGGTAAAGGGATTTTTCGATATTGACGATCTCGGCTCACACGATTTAAAGGGCATATCACAACAACAGGTGGCTTACCGCGTGCGCGCCGAAAGCGGGGCGCTCAGCCGTCTCGATGCAAGTGCAAGATTGGGGCTCACGCCACTAGTCGGCCGCCGCGAAGAGGTCGCCATCCTGATCAATCGATGGGCACAGGCGCTGCAGGGAGAGTCGCATCTTGTGGCACTATCGGGTGAGGCGGGCATTGGCAAGTCACGTGTCGTCAGGACGTTCCGCGAAAGTCTCGGCGACGTGGTCCACAGCCGGGTGCTGTATTATGGTTCTGCTTATCACCAGAACAGTGCATTCTATCCCATAGTCGCTCAGCTAGAGCGAGCCCTGCGATTCGACAATGACGACAGCGTTGAAGTTAAGCTTGAGAAACTTCGATCCGAAGTTAGCAGACTCGGCCTTGAAATCGCGTCCACCGTACCTCCGCTGGCTGTGCTCTTATCCCTTACCACGGGCGATCAAGATTTCAATACGCCCGAACACGGGGACCTCAAACAACGCCAGCTAATAGCCCTTAGCAGCATGATCGATGCGATAAGCACAGAAGTTCCCGTGCTCATGGTGGTCGAGGATGCCCACTGGTTCGATCCGTCGTCATTGGAACTACTCACCGCAATCAGCGAACGTTTAATTCAAGCGCGCCTGTTAATTGTCATGACCCACCGGCCTGAATTTACATTTTCGATCGGCGGTGGTGCACACCTAACGCAGCTACCGCTCAGTCACCTGGGTGGGCTAGAGAGCACAGCGATCATCACCCGGGTCGCCGCGAACAAACCCCTACCCGATGAAGTCGTGGCGGAGATCATCGCCAAGACCGATGGAATCCCCCTGTTTGTCGAGGAACTCACCAAATCTCTGCTCGAATCAGGGGTATTACGGGATGACGGGAAACGCTTTGTGCTGGATGATCCGTTGCCGCTGCTTGCCATCCCGCCGTCCCTGCAGGATTCGTTGATGGCACGGCTCGACCGGCTGGCCACGACCAAGGAAATCGCCCAGCTAGCGGCCTGCATCGGCCGTATTTTCGACCTCCAGCTCCTCAGTGCCGTTGCCTCACATGACGAGGGGGCATTGGGCAGTGCTCTCGATCACTTGGTCGAGGCGGGGCTCATCCATAAACGCGGCATGCACCCGGATATTAACTACGAATTCAAACACGCGCTGATACGTGATGCGGCCTATGACTCCCTGTTGAAAAGCACCCGACAACTAAATCATAAGCGTATCGCGCAAACACTGGAACAAGGCTTCAAGTCGCTCGCCGATGCTCAACCCGAGTTGGTAGCCTTGCACTATACCGAGGCGGGGCTGGTCGAGTCGGCGGTGACCTGGTGGCAGCGGGCGGGCGAGAGGTCTTCAAAGTCGGCCGCCAACCTGGAGGCCACCCGGCATCTGGAGTGCGGACTGGAGTTACTCGCGACACTTGATCGAAGTGAAGCGCTTGCGCGTATCGAGGTCGACATGTTAATGGTGCTTGGCATTGCAATCAGAGCAACCGAAGGCTCAGCATCCGAGTACGCCGGACAGGTATATACGCGAGCTCAATTGCGGTGTGAATGGCTACACGACAAGGACCGCGAATTCCCGGCCCTATGGGGGATGTGGAGCGTGGCCATGGCGCGCGGCGAGCTCGATCAAGCCATCAAACAGGCCGAGCATGTGTTGGCGCTGGCTGAAGAAATGGGTAAACCCGATCTTGAACTGGAGGCACGCCACGCGCTTTGGGGCACGGTATCGATGACCGGCGACCTGGTTGCGAGCCGGCATCACGCCGAACGCGGTATTGAATTGAACCGCTTCGAGCAACATGGCGACTACGGTTTCGTCTATGGTAACCATGACCCCGGCATTTGTGCCCGCTATACCAATGCGGCTGTGCTCTGGTTGCAGGGTTACAGCGAGCAGGCGCGGGTGCAGGTAGAAGATGCGATGGTGTTAGCCCGCCGGCACACACAGCCAGCATTTATTAACCACGGTCTAATCCATTGTTGCAAGGTGTATGTACTTCTTGGTGATGAAAGCCGGGTTCGCGAGATCATCGAGCAGGCTCAGATCCTGGCCCAGGAAACAGCGAATCCTGAGGAATCGGCATACTGTGAAATTGCCCTGGGTTGGACCCGTGCAATGCAGGGCGAATATGCCGACGGTATCACACAGATGGAAACAACACTGGCGGCGAGGCCGCCGGGTAGCCATCAATACGATAACTGCCATTACCTGTCCATGCTAGCGGAAGCGTGCTACCTCGACGGTCAATTTGAGCGTGGTATACGTCACCTGCGCCAGGCGCTGGAGGAAATCAAAGTATCGGGTGAACTATGGTGGGAAGCAGAGCTTCACCGCCTCCTTGGGCATGGGCATTTGTTATTGGAAGGTGGTGATCTGGACAGTGCCCGGGAAAGTTTTCAAAAAGCTCTGAACGTATCGCGAGCCCAAGACGCGAAAATGCTCCAGCTGCGCGCCGCCACCGACCTTTCCAGGCTCCTTCGAGATAAGGGTGCGCGTCAGGACGCTTCTGATGTACTCGCCCCTGTCTACGAGTGGTTCACTGAGGGATTTGAAGCTGAAGATCTGCGCGCCGCAAAGGCTTTGCTCGAAGAATTGTCATAGCTCGTAACAACGAAATAGAAAAATGATGAAGGGAGCGCATTTATTTTGAAATAGTAGATGAGGGTCCGTTCTGGGTCGATAGCGCTTGTTCATTCTATCGAATCCCAATGACCGCTTAGGCCAAGTTTTGAAGATATTCTAACTAACATCTAGCGCAGCTCAATATGACTAGCTAGTGCTTTTAATATCCGGCTGTTCCGACTCTCGATATCATTTTGAATTGCGGGGAATGGAGTCAAACCTTGACTTAATACATTAGACATTACCTCGCGTTCTCTAGTTTTAATTACCAACCAGATTATTTCCAGCCAGTAAAGAGGGTGGTTAAATCCCCCCAATTTTCTGGATGCGGCTTTTTCTCCCCCCTTTCAAGCCCTCGGCAAAATAGAGCTCAGATTAAGGTGAAACAGCATGGGTGAGCGGCGAGATAGGAGCCATGAACGCCTGTACAGGGATGTACAGGCTGGCCTTTATAGCGGAGCATGGAATGCGCAGCTATAAAGCTGTTTCAAGTCCACCCGCGTCGGGAGCGCGTGTGGACCGACCCTGATATGAGAGCTATTTTGACGAAACAGGGGCCTGTCCGGGGCGGCAGTTATTCCGGGTATTCTGCCCTCCACCCTTCGGGCCAGCTAAAACTGTTCTAAATTGCTCCAGGCAATTAAGTCTTGGTTACTTTTTCTTGCTGTTGAGAAAAAGTGACCCGCGCACGTACTCGATAGTATCTACGGAGTGATAAAAGTATTGGTGTGCGAAACAATGTTTCGACAGAATTTACGAGGTGTAATGCCCTTCAATTATTGCACACTACTTCAGCTAGATCTCCACGAAATAACCGCTAAACCGATCGATTCAACCTTCAGCGCCAACAAAACCGAATGCGAATAATAGGCAACGCCTAACTCCCCATTAAGATAACCACCATCAATAATTAAACGATCAAAACATCAACCATCCCATTATCGGTTATAATCCATCGCTCTTTTGAACAGATATTCACCGGCCGAACATGATTCTGGATCGCGTTAGCAGCGGTAAAAATGTACCTAACGATATTAACGTTATTATTGAGATCCCCTCTCACAGTGACCCGGTAAAATATGAGGTCGACAAGGAGACCGGCGCGATGTTCGTCGACCGCTTTATGGGGACAGCAATGCACTATCCCTGTAACTACGGATATATACCGCAAACCCTGTCCGAGGACGGTGATCCGGCCGACGTGCTGGTGGTGACACCAATTCCAGTCATCAGCGGTGCGGTTATTCGCGTCAGACCTTTAGGTATGTTAGAAATGACGGATGAGGCGGGTAAGGATTCGAAAATCATCGCCGTACCGGTGGACAAACTGTCAAGCCTGTATTCAGATATGAATTCGGTTCGTGACCTGCCCCGATCATTACTCGATTCAATAGCCCACTTTTTTGATCATTACAAGGATCTGGAACCGGGTAAATGGGTAAAAATAGATGGTTGGGTTGATGTCGAGGAGGCCAAACAAGAAATTTTGTCCAGCATCGAACGTTATAATAACCAGACTGGTTAAACAATATCCTACTCAGCGATGATCGAAATTCTGATTTTTGTCGCAGTAATCGGCCTGATTATTCTGATGTTCAAACTGGTGAAATGACAACTAGCTTACAGTGCTGATGGCCCTGTTTCGCTGGTTCTAATGCGCACCACATTTTCCAGGTT
>CAXMRQ010000140.1:0-10245 GCA_964196115.1 uncultured Gammaproteobacteria bacterium | reverse complement strand
AGGGCCTGTTCTCGATATTCTTCTGCCATGAGTGTTGCTCTTTGGATGGTTGCGAAGATTATAACTAATTATTACCCTCAGGTTTGAAAATATGTGCCGAAACTGAGTAGATGGTTTCAACCCAGGAAACGCAGTTGGGCGCGAAAAAGACGCGTAAGGCAGCTCCTTTGCATCCTGCAAACACTGCATTAGTACATCCATGCACGTCATATTGACGCATAGTGCATTTCGAATAGTTCGTAGTTACCTACATGGAAGTAGAGTATGCAGATAATGCATCGTTAAAGGGATGTAACTTATTAGAACACCAACAGTAGGTGCCCTTAGGCAATGCAGGAGCAATTGTCGAGGAGCAATTACCTGTCACCTTATTGGTGATGAGAAGTTTTTTGATTTTCTAGTGATGCGGCACTCCGATGCGTCAAGAGCTGGCCTAAGGCCCCTACTTTTGGCGCTTAAAAGCGCCTACTTTTGGTGCGTGGGCTTTCGTGACCCAACTGCGTTTTCCAGGTTCAAGCGCGAGTGAAAAATTTACATCAGATGTGTGCGTGCTGTTCCTGAAATAAATAGCAGATAGTGCTAGAGTTCGGTATTGCAATTTAAACTGTTAAAAGCAGATGTATTCGAAGACTATTAGGCCTTTAGATGTGAATGGTACGATCTATGAAGTCGACGAGGATGGATACCTGGAAAATATTCGAGACTGGTCCGTCGAAGTCGCCGAAACCATGGCAGCAAAAGACGGCACTGCACTCGCTGAAGCGCACTGGGAAGTGATTCATTTTTTACGTGATTATTATGAAGAATACCAGATCGCACCTGCGGTGAGGGTGCTGACCAAGGCGATTGGTAAACGAATGGGTAAGGAGAAGGGCAACAGCAAATATCTTTACCAGTTATTTCCCTTTGGACCGGCTAAACAGGCGTGCAAATATGCTGGCTTACCTAAGCCTACCGGTTGCGTTTAAAATTTTCTGAAAAGCAATGATTCTCATCACTAGGTTTTGAGTGCTTCCTGCGACTCAGCCTTTCGCTGCTGGATCTTCCACAGCTCAGCGTAAATACCACCTAGTTCCATTAGTTGTTGGTGACTGCCCTGCTCTTTTATGCGGCCCTGGTCTAGTACCACGATGGTATCCGCATCGACAATGGTCGAAAGCCGATGGGCAATTACGACAGTGGTTTTGTTACGTGAAATCTTGTATAGCTCCGATAAAATATTTTTCTCAGATTGACTGTCGAGGCTCGAAGTTGCTTCGTCAAACACCAGTATTGGTGGATTTTTCAATAACACTCGCGCTATCGCCACGCGCTGCTTTTCTCCACCCGACAACTTCAAGCCGCGTTCACCGACGACGGTTGCATATCCTTCGGGCAGGCTTTGAATAAAATCATGGATATCGGCGAGCCTGGCCGCTTCAAACACTTCCTGTTCTGAGGCATCGTCCTTCGCATAACGAATGTTATATAAGATACTATCGTTAAACAGCACTGTGTCCTGCGGCACAATACCGATTGCCTGTCTTAGGCTTTGTTGCGAGACTTTAGCGATATTCTGCCCGCTGATGAGTATTTCGCCTTTACTGATATCATAAAAGCGGAACAATAATCGGGCGATGGTCGATTTGCCTGCCCCCGAGGGACCGACGATGGCGAGTTTTTTACCATCCTCTACCTTAAAACTGATATCGCTGAGAATGGTGCGATCATCGTTGTATTTAAAACCGACTTGTTTGAATTCAACCGAAGTATTTTTCAACACCAATGGCCTGGCATCTTCGACATCAGTAATTTCAATTGGTTTCTGTAGCAACTTGATCACCATATCCATATCGGCGAGCGCATACTTTAGCGCACGATAAATTATGCCAAGAAAGTTTAATGGCAGAAATAGCTGCAGCATCATGGTATTAATCAACACCAGGTCACCAAGGCTTAACTCGCCATTGCTAACGCCCAAAGCGGCCAGATACATGATGCCGGTGACACCGATAGCTATAATTGCTCCCTGGCCAAAATTGAGTAATGACATTGTGTTTTGGCTATTCACCGCGGCTTCTTCCCACTGCCCCATAGTATTGCGATAACGATTGATTTCGTGATCATCATTATTGAAATACTTGACCGTTTCGTAGTTCATCAGGCTGTCCATCGCGCGACCGTTTGCACTCGAATCCAGTGCGTTCATCTCATGGCGAAAATGCATGCGCCATTCGGTCACCATTAGCGTAAAAGTGATATAAATAATGACGGTAAAAAATATAATGACGGTAAAATACTTGTCGTACTGACTAAACAGGATACCTGCTACCAGCATAAATTCAGCCGCTGTCGGAATGATATTAAATACCAGGTAATTCAGGATCGAGCTGATGCTTTGCGCGCCGCGTTCCATGTCTCTTGATATCGCACCAGTATTGCGCTCCAGATGATAACGCAGAGACAGATTGTGTAAATGGGTTAAGGTGGTCACCGACAGACTGCTCATCGCGTGATAACGTACGCGCGCAAAAATAGCATCGCGCAATTCGTTAAACCCCGAGTTGATAAAGCGCAGCACGCCGTAGGCGAGTAAGAATACCACAGGTAACACTGCTACCTGCCCGGCATCCGTATCCAACGCATCGACGATAAATTTTAATACAATTGGAATGCCAACCATTGCCAGCTTTGAAATTACCAGGCAACCGAGGGCCACCAACACCCTGCCCTTATAAGCCCAGACGAAGGGCATCATCTGCCTGATGTTGTACCAGTCTTTGCGGTTGCTACTTGCTTTTTCGGTGCGCCCCATCATCGTCGATGAACCCATTGACTTATATGACCTCTAAGCGTGCTGAAACTAGCCCGTTCACTTTAAACAGCAGCTGCGATATTGCCTGCAACAAGTAGGCTGGGGAAACAATTTATTTTCGCTTTTATGTTAAACCTGTAACTAAATGGATAAATTTTACACACCTTCGAAAGATAAATAAGACAAAAACCTCTTGTCTGTCGTTCCTGAGCGACGGACACTGTATTGCCTTAAACCCTTTTTAGTGGCGACCAGTTCCAGAACATTTTTGATGTTTGGATCGAGTCTAGTTTTTGTATCGATATTAATGTTCATTGAATAGCTTCCATTTGATTTCAACTCACCTTTTCCATTTACTTTAAGCATTGCTTGCAGATCGCTAAGAACAAACTGGTATTGCTGATTTTGCTTGCTGATACTGAGTTGATAATCGCCGAGATCGATATCTTCACCTACGATACCGGCGTTTTTCCAGACCAGCACTGCGTCAATATCTGCCAGTTGCCCCTTTGAATATTTCACCTTGTCTGAACTCAAATACAGGCTACCAGAGGGTTTGATCAGTAGTTGATCCGACATACCAGTTAGATTGCTCATCGAAAGTTCTATATCTAGCTGTGCCAGTTCAACCGACCCTGCAACAGGTGCATATCGAATCTGGCCCTTGCTATCGGTAAAATTAAATTGATAACAAAGCTCAAGAGTCATTAAACAGGAACTTTTAAACTCGTATTCGAGGTCCTCGATAACGACCTGATTGACGATCAAAGTCTCAACCTGGCCCTCAAACAATGTCCCACTCAATTGCGAAATTTTGACTTGATCAGGTACTTTAGCGTAGGCCATCAGGTAGCCAACAGGCAAATTAATGATTAATGCAATGAACAGGCAAAACACAAAAAACAAAGCAGGTTTCCAAATTGACATAATCCGTTTATCCGAGTTTTTCCAGTACCAGACTGCAATCTACACTGGTAGTTTTATCGGTGTCATCGATCCTCAGATCTTTGACCTCGAGTCCCCGGCTGTTGACCTGTGCAATAAAGTTTAATAATCGACTGAAGTTAATGTCCTTAAAGCGAATTCTTATCTCATCATCGTTAATCGGCGTCATCTGGGTTAAATAATTACTCAGATCCTGGCTTCGAACTTCCTTGTCGATAAGATTAGCCAGAGACCCTTCGAATTCTATCGCCTGCGCCAAAACATTACCCTGCGGCAATTGATAGATCGCAGTGTGCATCCATTTTAAATCGATGTTGGCCTGTTCTAGTGCTTCGCTTAATTCGGTTTTCTTTTGATTAAACGGCTCTATAAGCATCGCATGAATTAATATAGCGGTTAAAGCGATGGCCGCCAGCGTGAGAATAGTTCTCTCTCGCGAGCTAAATCGGGATAATAATTCCTTCATTCGGTTATCCCGATAAGTACGAATTGCCCTGATATAATATCCGGCTTAATATTCAGATTTTCCAGTTTAGTTACCTGCCCGGTTGCCTCAATAGCCTCCAGTAGAGACTCTATGTCACTCAACTGACTGCTGCTTATGTCGATACTCAAACGTTTATTCTGGTAACCTATTTTACTCACTATTACCGAAGGGAATGTTGTTTTTGCCAGAGTAAATTTGCGTAGCAATTCGAGAAAGTTAACCTCTTCCTCACCCGATTGGCTTTGCTTGAGCAGGTTTATCAATTCTTTTTTCAAGTCATCCGACTGATTGATATTCGACGGCAAATGGTTTTTCAGTAATTCATACTGCACGGTTTTAATTTCAGATAAGCGGGTCTCTAATTGTTGTAAGGCAATCGCACTGTTATAACCACTAGCTGCAATAAATACCAAAAACAAGCCCAATACCCACTTCCACAACCGCAGTAATTTTGACCAGACTGATGTTATCTGAAATTCTCCTTGCAACAGGTTTATACACCCTGTAAATGCCTGATCAAGATGCTCGGAGGTCAGTTGTATCGAGGCACCCGCATATCCTTCAATTTTTACCGATTCGTAGGATTCGATATCCTGCAAATAGTAATTGACCACTTTAATTTCCTGCTCGGCGTTGATCAGGTTCAACATCTCTCCACTTAGATGAGGACAACACTTGATACCCTGAAACTCGTCATAACGCAGGATTACAGCCTCGTGACTTTCGATCAGGTTAACCTCGCCAGTTTTACCTGACCAGGGGCATAAAAAAGCTTCGGGCACTATATGAGACACCGCCAGGCCATATTTCTGTATCAGCTTAACGCAGCTTTGCATGATGCCTTTTTCAACCACGGCAATGGCAACAGGATTGTGCGAATGATCACCCAGTGCAAAATGCTGAATTTCGACATCTTGTGCGAGATGGTCCTCAATTTGATACTCGATCGAGGAAAGCACCTGCCGAGATGCTTTATCAGGTATTTCATAACTGGTTAAATAAACATCCTGTTGCGCGATTACCAGCACTACGGTTGTGTGTTTTGTTGCCAGTTCGGCCAAATCCTGTTCGGAACCGGATTGCCAATCCACAGTCTGACCGGGATTATTAGACTGACTAACAAACCAGCTTAGATTTTCCAGGGTTGAATCGTGAAAGCGAACTAGCAAACTGGGCATTACAACTGCCCCAGAGATCGCTTTACAACAGATGTGTTAGCGTTTTGGTCTCTATGCAATAAGCTATCAAGATCGAGCAGCAGGTCACCCTGGCCCACCTGTCCATAGGCGTGAAAGTATTCTGTGCTCACTGACAGGCCTGTTTCATTAATGGGTATTTGCAATCTGTCGATAAAGTCCTGAACGCTACTGAACTCTTCTTTTTCTCTTTCTTCATTAAAAATTTTCGCATCTAAATTCTGACCAAGAGACAGGAAAACTGTCTCTGACATGGTATTCACATTAATGTCTGTGGTCGTCGGTAAAGCAGTAATGTAGGGCTTTAGACTATCATATATTTTTACATCAACATTCTTTACCAGCAACATTTCACTAATATCGACCATTGGCTGATTAGCGACTCGATAGGTATCATAATGCTCTTCGGCACCATCCGGATAGCGTACCATAAAATCCTCGTCAATCCAGTCTAACAAGGCTGGTACAAAGCTTGTGTCAACCTCAAGATTATCGCATAAAAGCGTGAACCGGGTTACCCATTCCTCGGAAACGAGTAAGTTGTTGAGATTAAATTTGGCCTGTTCATCCTCAATATATCCAGACAAAAATCCATTTTCTATCGGTAGCCCGGGGATACCCATGGCCCAATCTTCGCCGAGATGATCAATATTTGAATCTTTACGATCCTTCTGTAGAAATATTCGCGCCCAGTCTTCCAGGCCTAATGCGTATAATCCTGCTCGATCCATTAACTGAATCCGAGAGGTTTTACGAATTGAAAAGGCCTCTTCATGGGTAATTGAAACGATAATTGCGGTCGCAGTTAAGGTAATCAATATTGCCGATAGTAGCGCAATCCCCGACTGGGCGGATTTAAAAGCAGCCTTAAAGTACGCCATCAGTAATCTCCAGATAACGCCAGACCTTGCCTAACTGGTCGATGTCCAAACTGACTTTCAATGCGACCGGCAAATTGTCATTGCCACTTATCGCATTTGGCCAGGTATCGATAGCCTTTTCCGATGCATCGATAAATATTACTTCGAGGTCCTTGACGTTGTGCAGCAGTACGCTGTCAAAGGGTTCTTCACCTATACCCTGATCCAGCGATAGCCAATGGCGTCTTAGCAAATCCTCATCGACAACCAGGTATTGTACGCGTTGTAAATTGCTGCGTTTCGATTGCAATAAATTCGACCACCCACTACGAGTGAAAGTAATACTATTGTCTGCAATGACAATGTTATTTTCTTCATCGCCATATTGATTGCGAATTTTTCTTGGTGAAACTTGCAGCCAGTCACGACTGAAATAAGACAGCGCAAACTGCAACTCAGAAAGTCGCTGGTTGGATTCACCGACCTGTTCTCCAGTCTTTATGGTTTGATTTAAACCGCCATAGGCGATACCAGCCATGACTGCGAAAATTGCCACCGCAACAATCATTTCCAGCAAGGTAAACCCATTAATACGACGGCTATGCATCACAATTTGCCGATAAACCCTGTCGCACTGGCTTTGATATCAGAACCGCCCTGTAGATAGACATCTACATCGATTCTGCGTAACAGGGGTTCGTCCGTTTTACTGATTTTCATTTTCCATTGCCACTCGCCATCGGCCATTTCTACCGTACTACTTTTACTCATTGCAGAGGTCCAGGTCTTCTTCGCGCGATAAAGTGTAACCTGATTTTGCGCAATCCAGCTGGCAATGGTTTTTTCGGTTAAGCGTGAAGATATTCTCGCTGAGTTTCCCCCTGTTTCAACGATAGCGCCCATGGTTAATGCTACGATCAGCAGTGCAAACATGACTTCGATTAGGGTAAAGCCTCTTTGTTTTGTTAGATTCATGTGTTTTGCCAAGCTCATGATAGCGGCAGCGGATCGCTAGCCAGCACATTACCCAAAAAATCACCAAAAATAGTAATGCTAGCCCTGGCGTCGCTATCTCGAATTTGCCATTCGAAGGGCGTCATTTCCCCGCTCGATAGAATCAAAATATGCGGCACCGGATCACTTTCCTCGACAGACTTAACCAGCAGATTTTCGATAATCAGATTCGACTGCTGGGATTCGTTGAGTTTTACTTTACGGAAGAATAATTGTTTAACTTCTGCCCATTCTTCACCATCATACTCAAGCACTTTAAAACCCTGATGGTTAATCGAGATAGCGTAGTTTTTATTTTCGAATATCGCCTCCTGGTAAAGCAGACGTATGGTTTTGCTGAGATCATTTCCGAGCACTTTAAGGTTACTTGAGCTACTGATGAAGGAAGTAGAAAACAAAATCGCGCTAACACTTATCGTCACAATAATGACGACGACCAGGATTTCAAATAATGTAAAACCTTTTGTAGTACCGAGGGATTCGACTCTCTGGCTATTCCTGATGCCGGGCTGGCACCTAGGAATCAAGGTTCCAGTTACCAATATCGGCAGCCTCATCGGTGCCTCCAACTGCTGAGTCAGCACCAAGTGAATAGATATCAAATTCCCCATTTGCGCCGGGTAACTGGTATAGATAATCGTTCCCCCAGGGGTCCTTGTTGAGCTTTTTAATATACCCGCCTTTACGCCAGTGTTTTAGCTCCCCTCCAGCGGGTTTGTTGACCAGTGCATCAAGTCCCTGATCAGAACTCGGATAACTGAAATTATCCAGTTTGTACAATTCCATTGACGATTCAAGTACCCGGATATCGCTTTTAGCCTTGCTGATCCGGGCATCATCAGCACGACCGGCAACTTTAGGCGCGATATAAGCGGCTAGAATGGCAATGATGGTCACGACGACAATAATCTCCAGTAATGTAAATCCCTTTTGTGATGCCGAAATTTTCATATGTTTCCCGTTTACCATTTTCCAAGTTTAGATGTGATGATTACGATATTACGCCAACGTTATGGTGTTTAATCCATATTGTATAAACTCGTAGTGCGAGTGCAATCGAAAATCCAAGTAATAATCCGTATAAATGTGCATCGATAACAACCGGCACCCCTATCATATCTTCAGTTGTGATATTGATATCGCTGGTTTGTTCCAATACCACTTTACTAACAATAGCAGCACCGAGTAAAAAAGCGACAATCCTGTCCCTCGCGTAAAGATCAATCGCTGCGAGTAAATAGATACCAAACAATATCCCTGAATAACCAACATACCAGCGTAGCTCGGGATTTCGTAGTGTAAATAATGCCGAAATGCCGATAGCGAGGTAGAAATTATAGGCAATCCATCTCCAGCTAGACCATTTTGGCGAAGTGATTGTCATGCATAATATCAGTCCGGCAGCATTGAGCAGGAAATGTGACCAGTTAGCATGAACCCAGTGCGCGGTAAAACTACGCCAGTATTCGGAATCTCCCCACCAGCCAAATTGATAACGAAGTAGACGGATGTCGAATAACTGCAAGGCTGCCATGATGGCCAACATTACTGCTACAAATATCCATCCTGGCTTTGACTGGTTATTGAAGTAAGTCATTCATATCAAAAATTGGTAGCAAAATGGCTAAAACAATCGCCAGTACGACCACTCCCATGACCAGTATCATTGCCGGCTCGAACAGGCCGATGAATAACGCAGTAACGCCGGCGAATTCAGTTTCTTCAGCCTTCGCCGACCTTTCCAGCATATCGCCTAATTTACCACTGGACTCACCGTTTTCGATCAATTGCAGCACAATTGGACTAAAATATCCGGTCTGTCCCAGTGCCACCGAAATGTGCTCGCCTTCGCGTACCCGTTCAGCCGCATGTACCACAGTCGCCTTAATCGGCTGGCTGAGAATTACTTCGGACGAAATGCGAATAGAATCGAGGGCAGTTACGCCGCTGGACACCAGGATACTCATAGTGCGCGTAAAACGGGCGGTGTTGGATAGCTTCACCAGGTAACTGATAAACGGAGTCGACAACAGCATTTGATCGCGTAACAAACTAAACCAGGCCATTTTCAATAATTGTCGGTAAAGCATACTGATCGCCACAAGTCCAACTAACACATGCAAACCGTAAGATTTGGAAAAATCGGATATAGCAATAAGCCACTGGGTTATCAACGGCAACTCCTGATCGAAGCCTTCAAATACCTGGACGATTTGCGGAACGACAAATGTGAGTAATCCGGCTACCAGGACAAATACAACAACGCTCAACAAGATAGGATAAATAAGCGCCTGGCCGGTCTTGCGCTGTATATCCTGTCTCGCCTCTAAATAATCGGCCAGTCGCTCCATGACAACATCGAGCAGGCCCGATTGTTCGCCCGCATGAACCGAGGCGCAGTACATCGAGTCAAAAATACGCGGGAACTCGCTCAATGCATCAGATAACGGGAAACCTTCAAGAACCTTGGCGCGCACCGAAAGTAATACACGTTTAGCCTGATTTTTAGGTGTCTGTTTCGATACCGCAAAGTAAGCGGATTCGACTGGCTGACCAGCGCCGATTAGCGTCGCTATTTGGCGGGTAATCAGCGACACGGTAGCAACATTGATTTTGTCGCGCCTGGAATTAATTTTCCCGCCGAGTATTTTTTGCGAAACTTCGGCTATTTCAAGCGGCATCAGACTCATGCCGCGTAACTGTTGTCGTGCCTGCTTCGCGGTATCCGCTTCGATTAGACCTTTTTGAGTTTTCCCCTCAGCGTCTATCGCCTGGTATTCAAAGGCTGCCATAAAAGTATGTTGCCCTTACAGGTTATCGCGCGTCACTCGAAGAACTTCATCGAGTGATGTTTCCCCCGAAATAACTTTACGAATTCCATCGTCGCGTAGATTTTGGCTCTTGCTGCGGCAATAAGCTTCGATCTGTGGCTGGCTTGCACTGTCATGA
>CAXMRQ010000139.1:0-4010 GCA_964196115.1 uncultured Gammaproteobacteria bacterium | reverse complement strand
ACCACGAAGCCTACTCAACGATAACGTATCCACCTGACCCCGCCCATATTTAATCAAATTATACAAATCAATAAACCCTGAAACCTGACTTTTCTGCTCAAGATCACTGGATTCAATTCGTCGCATAAAGGCCCTGGTATCCTCTGATGACTGTTTTTCCAGGCCGATTTTTTTCAACTTTTTTAATAGTCTATTGAGGTAGATTTCATAGGTCTCGGGCTTGCCGGGGCGTTCTCGATACCAGCTGATAAACCAGTAGCCACCGATTACAGATAACAGCATAGCTATTAACGCAAATACCATATCCCCAAGGTCATCAATGCCGACATCAAGATCGTGAAGAAAGTTGCGTTGCTTATTCTGATCGTAGTTTATTACCCAGTCATTCCAGCTGTGTTGTAAATTGTCCCAGCTATACAATAGGTTTCCAAACAATGGGTTTCTATTTTTTATGCGAAAACCCGAGATTTCGTCGGGGAGCGCTTCGTCCAGGCCCCGTTCGATACGACTCGGTGATACTGCTGCAGTTGGATCGACACGTACCCAACCTTTACCCTCAAGCCAAACCTCTGTCCAGGCGTGGGCGTCTGACTGTCGTACTATGAGGTATTTGCCGACCTGGTTATATTCGCCGCCCTGGTAACCAGTGACGATTCGGGACGGAATCCCCGCGGTTCGCATTAACAGTGCAAAACTACCAGCATAGTTTTCACAAAATCCACGTTTGCTATCGAATAAAAATCTGTCAACCTCGTTGTCTCGTAGAATCGGTGGCTTTAAGGTGTATACATAATTTTGATTGCGAAACATGGACAATGCATGCTGCACAATATCCTCAGGATTTTGGTAACGCAGTGCTAACTCCTGACCCAGGGCGATGGTTCTGGGATTATTACCAACTGGGAAGCTGCGGGTCATTTTTAAATATTCATCGGGTTCAGGCCGCTTAATGCGATATCCCAGTAACGATTTCGTTGTGTAACGCCTCAGATCGTTGATTTCTTTTTTGCTGATGAGTTGGAAATCAGTGGAGATGAAGCTGTTTTCTACCGTTTGTATCGGAATATCGAGTGCAAGCAGCCAGTGTTTTCCGTTTGGTTCCAGGGTGACGGTATATTCAGTCGCGCCTTTTAAATCAGAGATATTCAAATTCTTGATCGCCCTACGTCTCGACTTATACCAGCGCCTGCCGTTAAACAGGGCCATTACAGGGCCTCGCCAGTAAAGTTGACTCTGTCGGGGAATCTTAGTCTTAAAGTCGACTCGGAACGCTACTTCGTTGCTGCGAATTAAATTGCTGATTTTGCCCGGCGACATGGAATCGCTGAGGCCGGTGATTCCACCTCTTTGTTCATTGCTAATGCCCCATAACGGACCTGGAATTCGGGGTACCAGGACGAACAGTATCAACATTAATGGAATTGACAAAGCAATCAGTCGACCACTTATTTTGAATCGATTAGCAATCGATACACTTTCATCTCTTTGATTAAGCGTGATCAAAGTAGTGGTAATTACGATCAGAGTGATCAGCATTAACACGGCTGTCAGTATTGATTGCGAAAAAAGAAAATGCGTGGCAATCAGAAAATAGCAAAGGAAAATTAGAATCAGCAAATCACGGTGATTCCGGCTCTCGAGAAATTTAAATGATGTCATTACAGTCAACAGGGCGAGGCCGGCATCTCGACCAACTACTGTCCAGTACTCGGCAAATACACTAATGCCGCCAATTATTACCATGGGTACCAGTATCCACCGTGGCACAGCTGGGACTCGATTTAAGTTTTGTAAAATTCGCCAGCAAAGCGATACCACCACAAAACCGCTTATCCATAAGGGCAGATTGAGAAAATGTGGTGCGATGGAAAACAGGAAGCAAAAACATACCGCAAATATACTCTCACGGCTGGCAATTTCTTCGTGAATGGAAGCAATTGGCCGGTTATTCTGCATCTGGGTCAAATACCTGATCAAGGTCTTCCTGTTTGAAGGTTGCAATCGCCTGTAAGCAGGCATGCCTGTGAGCCGTCCCACTGTATTGCTGAATAGTTATGCCGGGCAGTTTGACGCCGTATTCCTGATTCTCGTTTTCAGCCAGAATTACCAATGCCGTCATGTGCGACAACTTACTTTCAATTGATCCGTCTGATATTTGAAACCAGTCTATCCATAACGAGGGTCTGGCCTGACCCTGAAAGGTTTTTGTCAACAAACCCTTGCCCTGCGCATAGGCTTTCCAGGATATATGCCTGAGTGATTCGCCGACGCGATGCTCGCGTAGACCTGCGAAGTCATCGCCTTCAATGGTGCTCGTCGAGGTTTTACCGTCGTATTGCGCAACCATGGTTTCCTGCAATATCGCGTTGGAAGTCGGTTTAGGGTAAATCAGTATTGGCGTGTCGAACTCTAACCAACCCCAGGCATGAAATAATCCGGTTGGGTAACGGGTAAATATTGTGCATCCCTTTGGCTTGAACTGACCTCGTTTGTGAGTCGGTATATTTAATACAGCACTGGCCTTTGCGTCGGGTTTAATGGTGACGTAAGCGGGTGCCTCACTGGCATACTGGACGCCTACCGCGTAACGGAATGCATTGTTATGGTGATTAAAATAAAATACGAATTCGCATAGTTCACCACTAAATACCGGCCGTGGCGTTTGTAATATTATTTCAAGACCGAGCAGGTTTTTATGAGTTTGCCATAAACTGACAATAGCCAACGCGGTGAGCATAAAGGTCAACACAAATGCCATGCTATTTTCGTAGTTAATTGCTGCCAGAAATAAAAAAACTAACATTACAGCAAAAAGATAGCCGAAGCGTGTCGGCAGAATGTAAAGTCGTCGGTTATGCAGTAAAATTTTTTCCTTACTCGGAGGGTTACGGCTGGAAATATAGTCATCAATTCTCTGGCGAATCGTTTTTGGCATAACCTGTGTGAGTAGGGACATGCTAGTGCTCTAGGAAATAGGTACTGCTTCCAGCAGGTTCGTAATCAGAGTTTCGGTCGGTTTGCTATGCTGTTCGGAGGGAGTCAGTCTATGTCCCGCAACTGCGGCAAATACTGTCTTCACATCACCTGGCTCGACATGACTTCTGCCACTCATTAATGCCCATGATTTGCTTGCCCGTACCACCGCGAGACCGGCTCTTGGAGAAAGGCCGTAGACGAAAAGACCCGGGTTTCGAGTCCCCTGGATCAAGTCCTGTACATAATTAAGCAGCGGTTGAGAACAGTGAATGTTACTCACCGCGTGCTGAATTTCGAGGAATCGTTCGATGTTTATTGCTGCAGAAATTTGATGCAATTTATCTCGCGGGTTGCCACCGGCGAGCAGCGCACGCTCAGCTTCGGAATCTGGGTAGCCCAACTGAATTTTCATCATGAAACGGTCAAGCTGAGATTCTGGCAATGGGAATGTACCCGATTGGTCGAGTGGATTTTGCGTACCAATGACGAAAAATGGTTCCTCCAGTTCGCGCGTGACACCTTCGACCGTAATTTGTCTTTCTTCCATGGCTTCGAGCAAAGCGCTTTGGGTTTTCGGGGTCGCTCGATTGATTTCGTCGGCGAGTACAAAGTGGGCAAACACCGGGCCTGGATGAAAGTCGAACACCTGACGCTTAGGATCAAATATTGAAACACCGAGAATATCGGCCGGTAGTAAATCGCTGGTAAATTGAATGCGATTGAAAGCCAGACCAAATACCTGTGCAATGGTTTGTGATAAGGTGGTTTTGCCTACTCCGGGCAGGTCTTCAATCAGGCAATGGCCACGGGCCAGCAAACAGCAAACCGCGAGGCGGATTTGCAGTGGTTTGCCGAGTATTATTTCTTCAATGGCTGCAACCGCCACATTAATTTCGGATTGTAGTTGTTGCTGAGAGTTATCTATCAGATCTAGCATGTGCGATTTATTAAAATTCTTCAGTTATGACAAAGTGTAGTTGATTTAGTTTAAAACCGCGAAGTACACAATTCACAGAATAGATATTAATTTAAAT
>CAXMRQ010000138.1:0-6897 GCA_964196115.1 uncultured Gammaproteobacteria bacterium | reverse complement strand
CCAAACCTTTTTCCATGTTTTGCTTTTCCTCTGCGTGCCCTGCGTCCCTGCGAGAGCATGGTTTTTTTTGGGGATTACAGCATAATCTCTCGCGGGGGCGCAGAGCGCGCAGGGGGGTTTTTAGGGTAAATTAGTTTCCCTTACGACGGTTTGAACTACAGTATTAGCAGAATATTTTTGGTCTTACTATTCAGGTTCTTTGCCTTTCCTTTGTGCGCCCTGCGTCCCTGCGAGAGCAAAGTTTTGTTAGGTTTGTTCCCTGAAACCAGTTATCACCCGATGGATATCATTCCTTATTAGCCAGCGACGCACGCAATGTCGGGTTACGCCTTCGGCTAACGCCAACCTACAAAGCTGTTAATTGTTTAAGTAGTACCATTTGGTTTTATTCTATTAGCGACTTACTGCCTTGCTGATATAGTTAAATACCTCGTCCGCACATTCGTCCAGATGACTCTCGGTATCGATTTCCAGCTCGGCGTTTTCGGGTTCTTCGTAGGGCGAACTAATGCCGGTAAATTCTGGTATCTCGCCTGCTCTTGCGCGTTTGTATAAACCTTTTACGTCTCTTGTTTCGCAAACATCGAGGCTGCATTTGCAATAAATTTCGTGGAAATCTGTGCCCGCAATTTTTCGTACGTTTTCACGGTCGGCTCTGAAAGGCGAAATAAACGCGGTTAGCACTATGATGCCGGCCTGGACATATAAATTTGCCATTTGACCGATGCGGCGGATATTCTCTTTACGGTCTTCGTCCGAAAACGACAGGTCGGCGCATAGTCCGTGGCGTACGTTATCACCATCCAATACGTAGGTTCGGTAGCCTTGTTGATGTAGTTTTTCTTCCACATAATGCGCCAGCGTTGATTTACCAGCACCCGATAAACCGGTGAACCAGAACACGCCACCACGGTGTTTATTCATTTTTTCACGCCGTTCACGGGTGACGGTTGCGTGGTGCCAGACTACATTGCTGCTTTTTTCGGGTTCAGTCATGATTTTGGATCGAAGGCCTGATTAAATTTTTCGAGAAATTGTGTTAATAAATTATAGGCTAAATGATTAATGCCTGCTGCTGCCTTACGACCACCGCCTGATTCAAACTGGCGGCATAATTCATCGGCACCCTGTTTGCAGTTATACGGCGCCCTGACACTTACTCGATAGCCGCCTCCATTAGCCATATCGATTAATAAGGCGTGCGCCCGATCCGGGTATTGTTTGGCCAGATCATTACCCATGACGCCGACTATGCGTTTCGCCCAGGGCTCATTCGGTAACATATATACGGCACCGCTATTGCTAACAGACTCGGGTTTGGTGTTTTCAGACAATTGCATATCAGTTTGGTATTGTTTGAGCAGTGTTTTATATCTCTGATCACAGTTTATAAAAACGCGTGGGTCTTCGTATTCGCGCAGAATCCTATAAAGGTCTGCGGGATGGTACATCAGATCTTCGAGTTCAAATCCATAACCGTTGTAATTCAGACAGATTCCTAATTGCTGAAATGCCGCCAAATCGTCATCCTTGAGGCCAATTAACCGGCCAAGCCGTTTTGCAGCAACATCAAAATTATCACCGAATGCGCCGACCACAGCCCATTTGGCATGCGCACCCTCCAGGTATTGATTAATGATCAGGCTGCTACAGGTGTCAGCAGCCATGTCAATATGAGCAGTTAGCCTGGCATGTCGGGGAATCTCCCCCGAGTAGTGGTGATCGGCATAAAACACGCTGGCCCCGGCTTCGAGTACCGCGTCGAGCGCCTGTTTATTTTTATCCATCGAGATATCGAGCACGGTGATGTCGTCGCCAGCTTTCGCCTGAACTCGCGATAGTAAATCGATATCGCGTTTCAAACCTGTGATTAACTCCGATTTTTTCGGCGAATGCAGTCGTAGTTGCTGTAAAGCGCAGATGCCGTCGGCATCACCGTTGAATACGTCGTAATGAGTCATGGGAGTTTGGACTTGTTATCCATTTAAACCGTATCCGGTCATTCCCGCGTACGCCTGCATGGATGGTGCGGCCGGCGCCCCAGCGATGCGGCGCCCCGATGGTAGAACACCAAAAGTAGGCGTGCGCGGGAATGACGTTCTTAATAAATGATATTCTTAATAAATATGTTCTAAAAAGGGATGTCGTCAAATCCATCATCTACCGGCGCCATCTCTGGTGCATTCGACTGACTCTGCGGGGTAGATTGTTTTGCCGGCGGATCAAACGGTACGGTGCTGCCCGATCCCGGCTTGCCACCTAGCATTTGCATTTCATTGGCAACTATTTCGGTGGAATATCGATCCTGACCGCTTTTATCCTGCCATTTGCGCGTTTGAATTTTGCCTTCAAAATAAGCCTGCGAGCCTTTCTTTAGATACTGCGCAGCAATCTCGCCGAGCTTGCCAAATATGACGATACGATGCCACTCGGTACGTTCCTGGGCTTCGCCGGTCTGCTTGTCCTTCCAGTTTTCATTGGTGGCGACACTGATGTTGACGACCGGGCTACCGCTCGCGGTGTATTTAACATCTGGATCCTGTCCCAGCGTGCCTACGATAATTGCTTTATTGACGCCTCTGGCCATGCTTGACTCCGATTTTGATCAGTAATTTAATGGCGGGTATTTTACTGGTTGAAACAATTTTTAGCGAGTTCGATTTATATGAATCTTGAGTATTGTTGACGATTGCTGCAATGCTCTGTGGTTATCTCACGCAATGTTAACTGTTAAAACCTAATAAAAAATGCCTCACAAAATTCACACTTTGGAGGCATTCTTTTTCGGCATCCTTGCCGCGTTCCTTCCCTGTTTGCTATTTACTTAAGCAGAATATCAAGCTTGATCTTCTCAAAGGTTTTCTCACCTACACCGCGAACCAGTACGATTTGATCAGCACTGGAAAACATTCCATTGCTAGTTCGATAATCGACGATCGCCTGTGCCTTGACCAGGCCAATACCATTTAACGCTTCGGCAATTTGCTCGGCATCGGCGCTATTGATATTCACCGGGCTGGCGAAAGTGAAAGAAGAAAAAGTGAGTGCTGCTATTGCTGCGAGGGTTGTAAGTGCTTTCATATTAAACTCCATGTGTATCAGTCCTGTTGAACATTAATTAACCGGGTTTGAATCGGTATCCATTTGGTCTTCCTTACAAGCTGTAAGCCTGTGATGAATAGACTACATTATTAGTTTCAATTTGCAACAGTTTTTTTAAAAAACTTTTAATTAATTTAATATCCGTTTATAAATCAGCCAGTTACCGGGTATCGTGAGGTGAAAAAATCGTTGAGCATTGCACCGGAATTGCCATTCTCACTCGGCCAGCAGCGCCGTTAATGTTTCTTCATCAAAAGATTTCTCCACTTTCAGGTAAGCGACCCGATCGTCGGCATACACTGAAACTTCGTTCACACCGTCAATTAGTAACGCCTTTTTTACAAATAAATTAAGTGTCTCGTCTTCCATGTTTTTCAGCGACACGATTTTCGATGCGAGTAATTTAGGTTGTTTCATAAAAGAGGCGATCAGCAGCCAGGCCAACACTATGCCAGCGAGAACAAGAAAACCACGCGCTGGATTTTCACTCGCCAGCAAAACGCCACCAACAATACCACCACTAAACGCGCCCAAAAACTGCGCACTGGAAAATAAACCCATTGCAGTCCCCTTCATATCTGCTGGTGCGATGCGGGCGACTAGAGACGGCAACGAGGCTTCAAGAAAATTGAAGCCGATAAAAAACAGCACCAGCATCAGGAATACCATGTCATAAGTTGTTACCAGTGCGAGCCCTGCTTCAGCCAGCAGAACAATTGTTATGCCGACCAGGAACATACTTTTTAATTGACGAAATTTCTCGGCAATAATAATTAGCGGCAACATGCCCAACACGGAAAACGCGAATACCGGTAGATAGGTTTTCCAGTGGACGGCAGCGTCGATGAACAAACTGTCTCTTAAAATCAGAGGGAAAACGACAAACGTTGCAGACAACACCAGATGCAGCACGAAAACGCCTAAATCGAGTCTTTGCAGGTCGACATTCTTCACAATTTTACCGACATCAGCGAGCGATAATTGAGTCTCACGATGGAAGGCCTGACTCTGTGGATTTGGTGTGATAAATATGATGACGGCGATACCGGCAAGTGCCAGGCCCGCGGTTATCCAGAATATTAATGACAACCCATAATTAGCGGCTAGCAATGGGCCCACCACCATCGATACCATAAAGCTCGCGCCAATCGACATGCCGATAAAGGCCATCACTCGTAGTCGCACTTCCTCACGGGTTAAATCGGCGGCCAGCGCCATTATAGCCGCTGCTATTGCACCCAGACCCTGTAATGCGCGCCCGGCAATTATCTGATAAATCGAATCGGCTTCAGCCGCGACGATACTACCGAGACAAAATATCAACAGGCCTATGACAATAATTTTCTTGCGACCAAATCTATCTGACAGAAAACCGAACGGCAACTGGAATAAACCCTGGGTTAGCCCATAAATGCCAATCGCGAGGCCGGTTAAAAGTGGTGTTGCACCGGTGAAATCATCGGCATACAGACTAAATACCGGCAGGATCATAAATAAGCCTAACATGCGAAAGGCATATACCAGCGATAGCGAAAACGCAGCTCGTTTTTCGGTAATTAACATGGGGTGGGCAGGCAAGCGTAAGCAGAAAGGCGCGATTCTAGCATATTCGATTAGCTTTCTTTAAGAATTGAAATGAGGGTTGTTCGTGAATTGGGGAATCGTCGTAAATAAAGAACAGGAACTCTCGCGGAGGCGCAGGGCTCGCAGGGGAAAAGCAGCAAGACAAGAATAAAGTTAGATTAGAAAATCTATTATCGATATCGCAGTTGATGACAATTGTAAGGAAAAAAATTTACCCTAAAAAAACCCCTGCACGCCCTGCGTCTCTGCGAGAGATTATTCTGTAATCTCCAATAAAAACCATACTCTCGCAGAGGCGCGGAGCACGCAGAGGAAAAGCAAAAGACATGAATAAAATTAGATTAGAAAACAAATTATCAATACCGCAGTTGATGACAATTGTAAGGAAAAAACTTACCCTAAAATAACCTATGCGCGCCCTGCGTCCCTGCGAGAGCCTAATAATCTATAAATGGGAATCAACTATTTTTGAACAATGCAAAATCAATTTAAAACGGGCGCGAAATATAAATCTGAAATGTTATAATTGTTCGTTTGGCCGACACTTCTTCCAATGGAATTTATTACGATCCGGGGCGCCAGGACGCACAACCTGAAAAATATCGATATCACCCTGCCACGTGACAAACTCATCGTGTTCACTGGCCTTTCCGGCTCGGGAAAATCTTCATTGGCGTTTGATACAATATTTGCCGAAGGTCAGCGTCGATACGTCGAATCTCTGTCAACCTATGCACGCCAGTTTCTCTCGGTGATGGAAAAGCCTGACCTCGATCATATAGAAGGGTTATCGCCGGCAATTTCGATCGAACAAAAGACCACGTCGCACAATCCCCGCTCGACGGTCGGTACGATCACCGAAATTTACGACTATCTGCGATTGTTGTATGCGCGTGTCGGTACACCCCGATGTCCGACCCACGGTATTACTCTCGAAGCGAATACCATTAGCCAGATGGTTGATCAGGTACTGGATTTACCGGATAACAAGCGCCTCATGCTGCTCGCGCCAGTAGTCTTAAATCGTAAAGGTGAGCACCTTCAGCTACTTGACAACCTGCGCAGGCAGGGATATTTACGCGCTCGCATTAACGGCGAAATTTACGAACTCGATGATCCGCCCACACTGGAATTGCGCAAGAAACATAATATCGAAGTGGTGGTTGATCGATTCAAGGTTAGGCCCGATCTCAAGTTACGCCTGGCCGAGTCTTTCGAAACTACTTTGCATCTGGCTGATGGTATCGCGACTATTGCCAGTATTGACGCTACAGATGATTTTCAGGAGCTTAAATTCTCGGCCAATTTTGCCTGCCCTGAGTGTGGCTACTCGATCACTGAACTCGAACCTCGTCTGTTTTCCTTCAATAGTCCGGCCGGTGCCTGCCCGGAATGCGATGGTATCGGCACCATGCAATTTTTCGACCCAAATCTGGTGGTTAAATCACCTGAACTGAGTATGGCGGGTGGTGCGATTCGCGGCTGGGATCGACGTAATGGTTACTATTTTCAGATGCTACAGTCGCTCGCAAAACATTTCAAATTCGATGTCGAAATACCATTCAATCAACTAGAGCCACGCATTCAGGACATTATCCTCAACGGTTCGCCGCAGGCGGTTAAGTTTAGTTATCAAAATGAACGTGGCGATGTCCGCGTACAAAAACATCCTTTTGAAGGTATTTTACCAAACTTAAAAAGACGTTACCGTGATACCGAGTCTAGCGTGGTGCGTGAAGAGTTAGCCAAATTTCTTTCGCATCAGTCCTGCCAGGTTTGCGGCGGCGAAAGACTGAATGAAGCAGCCAGACACGTCACCGTTGCTGACCACAGCCTCTCCTATATTACCAAAATGCCAATTGACGAAGCCCTGGCATTTTTCGTTAAACTGGACTTACCCGGTAAGCGTGGCGAAATCGCCGAAAAAATTAATAAGGAAATTCGTGAACGTCTGAGTTTTTTGGTCAATGTCGGGCTTGAGTATTTGTCCCTGGGGCGAAGCGCCGAGACACTTTCGGGTGGAGAGGCTCAGCGTATCAGACTCGCGAGTCAGATAGGTGCCGGACTAGTCGGTGTCATGTATATTCTCGACGAGCCCTCAATCGGCCTGCATCAACGCGATAATGATCGGTTATTGAAAACCCTGACTTTTCTACGCGACCTCGGTAATACCGTAATCGTTGTTGAACACGACGAAGACGCAATTAATGC
>CAXMRQ010000137.1:0-4319 GCA_964196115.1 uncultured Gammaproteobacteria bacterium | reverse complement strand
CATTGAAAATTCAGAGACATTGGCTGAACGAATAGCGCATAGCACCCTCGGCCTTAAATCCTGGCGCCGACTTGGATTATTGTTGAAACAGTTTCACGGGCATTACTTTCGGCATGCAGATTTAAATGCGAACAATATACTCATCGACGATCAGGATCGGTTTTATATTATTGATTTTGACAAAGCGCGATTGATGAAAAATCTGGACGACTGGCAATGGACAGTCTTGCGTCGGCTCCAGCGTTCGCTGGAAAAAATTGACCGGCAGCAAAAGCTTTATTATCGCCCCACCGACTGGCAGGCGCTGATAGATGCCTACCAGTCATCCTAACTACAAAAAAGTTTTAATTTCTGTCAGATAAGCTTCAAGCACGTTTGTCTGACTACGAACTGCCTGTAATGCCTGTTGACCAAGTTGTTTACACTGATCTGGATTTTCCAGTAAAAGGGTTACTTTGTTCCAGCATTCAGCCATGTCAGCTACCTGGAAAATGCCAGTACCATCGCCGAGCAGGGCGATATCATCACGGATGTTGCTGTCGGATGGGCCGGTAATAAGCGCACAGCCCAACGCTGCCGGCTCAATTAAGTTATGCCCTCCTGTTTGATTGAAAGATCCACCCATAATGACAATTTGCGCATGAGCCATGAATGCTTTGAGTTCGCCCAGGGTATCAGCCAGATAAACCCGGGTTTCAGTGGTGATTGCCTCGGATCGGCTACGTGTCGCATAGTTAAATCCTAGTTGCGACAGTAAACGCTGAATCTCCCTGCTACGATTTGGATGTCTCGGTGCTATTACCAGTAAAAGATTTTCAAAGTCGGCAGGCATTAGAGAAAGCAACAATTTTTCTTCGTTGTCATGACTGGACGCGAGTAACAGGTAATCGCGTTCGATCAATTTTTCATTATCAGGCGATAGGTCAGTTGTGGATTTAAGATTGCCCACGATTTTAATTTTTTCCTCTGTAGCGCCCAATTGCATCAAACATTCTCTGTCGATCTTATTGCGCGTTAAATGCAGCGAGATGTAACTCATGCTGTGTCGTAAAAGTCGGCGAATCAGGTGAGGTGATTCGAGGGTCTTATGCGACAGGCGCGCGTTCAACTGAATAATCGGGATTCTTTTTCGGGCTGTTTGATAGAGCAGCTCAGGCCACAGTTCGGTTTCCATTAAAAGGCATAGTTTTATATTGTGTTGCCGAACAAAGCGTCGGCAATTCCAGGCGAGGTCGATCGGAATAATGCCGACTTCAACCTGGTCGGCGAAATTGCGCTCGATTGTGCGATAGCCGGTAGCAGTAAAACAGGTAAACAAAACGCCTTCTCCCTGCTCTCGCAAAATGCGAATTAACGGTGTGACCGCTTCAACTTCGCCTACCGATGCAGCATGTACCCAGACCAGAGGGTCTTTCGACTTTTTATGTTTACCCCAGACTCGAAACCTCAGATAGGATGCCATATCCTGCTTATATCCATGCCAAAGTGCGTGAATCAGCCAGAGAGGCAGGAGAAGAAACGAAATTAACCGGTAACTAAATCCTGGCGATGACAGGGTCATGGGTAAATTGCAGGCTCACCCGGTGGGCGCGTTTTGAAACGCTTATGAATCCACATATACTGCTCTGGGTTGCGACGCACAAGTTTCTCGATCGAGGCATTGATCGCAGTAGCGTCCTTAGTGTCGTCGCCAGAAGGAAAATCTTCGAGCGGCGCATCAATCCAGATTATATAACCAGATCCATCTTTCTTACGTTCGGGATAAAACGGCAGCATCGCTCCCCCGGATGACTGGGCCAACCGCGAGCCGGCAGAGATTGTTGCGGTTTGCACACCCATGAAAGGAACGAAAACATTTTTCTCATTGGGGAAATTTTGGTCCGGCGCGTACCAGGTCGGTATCAGCTTTTTGATGCCTTTAATCATCTGGCGTGTATTTTTTCTAGATATCGTATTCTCTAAGTAACTGCTCCTGCGGGTATACAGATAGCTGTCGAACAAACGGTTTTTTTGCGTTCGATACATCGCCTGCAGGGGTATCGACAGTGTAAACAGACGACCGCCTATTTCCAGGCTGGTAAAGTGCCCGGTCAGTAAAATCACCCCGCGGCCGCTTTGTAGGACAGCGTCGATGTGCTCTCTCCCTCGAATCTCTACCAGGGGTTTTAGACGTCGTTCCGACCACCACCAGCACATCGCCATTTCAAGCAGGGCAATGCCGATGTTTTGATAACAATCGTTCCTGATTTTATCGCGCTCGGGCTGCGATTTTTCAGGAAAACAGAGCTGCAAATTAATGTCGATGACGCGTCTGCGCGAACTGCTCAAATATTGCAGTATTTTGCCCAGTATCCTACCCATAGATAGTTGGGCACGATAGGGAAACAAAGCGGCCACGCGCAGTAAGCCGAGGGAAACCCACATCGGCCAATACCTGGGGTGCCAGTAATCTCTGGCTCTAAACTCTTCAGATCTGTGGCTGGGCATACTTCTCAATTTAGCCAGTGGTTGATCTGATCCAGGTCTTCTGCACTCAACAAACCCGCAGCCTGTTTGAGCTTAAGTGTATTGATTAAATAATCGTAGCGGGAGCTCGCATAATCGCGTTGTGCACCATAGGTTACGCGTACCTGTACCAGCACGTCGACAGAGGTACGCGTACCCACGTCAAAACCAGCCTCGGTTGCTTCGAGCGCGGTGGTGCTGGAGTTTAACGCCTGTTTTAAGGCCTTCACCTGGCTGATACCGGATATTACACCAAGGTAGGCGATGCGTGTATTTTGTGAGGTCAGCCTATTTTGCAACAAGGCTGCATTCCTGGCTGACTGGTATGCGGCCTCTGCCTGGCTGCGTTCGGCGCTGATGCGCCCACCGGTGTATAACGGCACCTTGAGTAAAAGTGCGAGAGTAATGTCTTGCTGGTCATTGTCGCCAAGCGTGTCGTCGTCAATATTGCTATCGGCATAGCTGGCAGTCAAGTCGAGCGTCGGGTAACGGCTTTTGTTCTCGATTTGTCGCTGATAATTGGCTACCTGCTCTGCTGCCAGCGCGGCGACCAGGCCGGGATTATTCTGCAATGCTATCTCGACCCATGGTTGGCTTTGCGCCGGGTCGGGCGGGCTTAGTTCAAGCTTGTCGCCGAGTCTTGCCAGCTCGGGTGAGGGCGGTTGCGCGATGATCACCTGAAGCGCCTGGAGTGCATTATCGAGCAAATTTTCCGCTAGTATCGTCCTAGCCAGAGCACTGTCATATTGCGCCTGAGCTTCATGTACGTCGGTAATCGCGATGAGCCCGACTTCGAAGCGCTTTTGCGCCTGCTCAAGCTGGCGTGCAATTGCGGTTTCTTCGGCTTGGGCAAATCCGATATCATCCTGGGCAGCCAGAATAACGAAGTAACTCTGCGCAACTCGTAATATCAATTCCTGTTGGCTGACTTCCAGTTCCGCCCGGGCTTTTGCCACAGTCGCTTCGGCAGCATCAATAGTTGCCACAGTTTCTGCGTTATACAGGTTTTGCGTCAGGTTAAAACTGTAGCCGAAACTTTGCCTGCTATTGCTTCCGATGGTCGAGACATCAGATTCACGTTGCGACAGGTCTGTGGAAAAATCAACCTGTGGCTTAAACGCGGATTTTGCGAGAGGCAACGATTGCAGCGCGGTTAGATACTCGGACTCGGCAATTTTGAGTTCGGCATCCTGCTCCAGCGCAAGGCGATAGATATCCATGATGTCCTGAGCCTGTAGTGAAACAGAGCCCAGGCCGAAAAAAATTAAAATGATTAGTTTGTACAATGTTAATCCCGAAACTCGAATTCCGTAGTTAGTATGATGGTGGTAGATTATAAAGAATCTGGAAATCGATTAATACAACGGCATATCAGTATCGACCTCACGCGCCCAGGCATCGACCCCACCATCAAGATTAATCAGATGTTCGGTTTTTTGCCGTAGCAAATACTGGATCACATTCATACTGCGGACGCCGTGATGACAGATTATTACGCATTCCTGTGCCTGACAAATCGTTTCGAGATGTTGGGGAATCTGTCCCATGGGGATGTTGGTGCTGCCGGGTAGTTGGCAAATTTCAAACTCCCAGGGCTCGCGAACATCAATCAGCAGAGGTTTGGCGTTTCGCAGGTAGGTGCTTAGCTCGGCGGCTGCCATTCTTTGTGCGGAGGACACTACTCGGTTAAAGAATTTTAATTAGTTGGTTAGTGCGGGCAGGTCGGTTTCGAATAGCGACTGGGTTGTCCATTCGTTGATGCCGACGCGAGAAATCAACAGGGCCTGCATGACAGGAGACTGGCCGACAATTAT
>CAXMRQ010000136.1:0-8858 GCA_964196115.1 uncultured Gammaproteobacteria bacterium | reverse complement strand
TGGATGGAGAGCCAAATAACGATCAAAATGAAAAGCGGTCTTGATCATCGGAAAAAACCTGGTCACAGTGGGCGCAATCAAAAATTGACAGAGACGGTTAATATGACCCCGCATCACACTGTTTTTCTACAGCCTCGTTAGCTTTCAAAAGATGCGTATGGCGAGTTTCGAATGATAATTGGATTGTTAATGTTGCTTGTGCCGACAGCAATCTACTTGGCTACATTCCCCATCTCTCGTAGGCTTAAGCCACGTTTGTGTCTGTTGTATCGAATCGTTGGAGGAATTATTGTGCTTGCTGGTAGCGCAACATCCCTTTATTTCGCAGCGTTTACTGGAGATCAAGGCGGTATAGCAGCATTTTATTTCCAACTAGTCGTAATCTTCACTTATGTATTGTTATCAGTTGTGTTGGTAACCATAAACTGGTTTGTGCGTAAATTGGAACTGAGAAGCTTTGGAAGCTAACCAACGCTTCCAGCCGACCTGGTACCTCGGCGGCTGAAGCGAACGTTATGAGAATCTAAAATAACATGGAACATCATGCATAAAAGTCGATTAGGCGGTTTAATTATTGATTGCAACACTGACGATCTTGATGCGGCGGCAGCATTTTGGACCCAGGCTCTTGGATATGAAGCAATAAAATCGTCAGATCCTGATGATGAAAATTATGTACCGCTAAAGACTGGACCCGACGATCCAGCTATCGAGCTTCAACGAGTGACGCACCCTAGCCGCGTGCATATCGATATAGAAACCGACGATGTTGAGGCAGAAGTATCCAGGCTAGAAAAACTAGGCGCGAAGCGAGTGGAACAAGTGAGCAACTGGTGGGTAATGGAAGCGCCCACCGGGCATCGATTCTGCGTAATTGTCGTACAGAAACCCTCATTCGAGAAAAGAGCCAATAAATGGGATTAGCCAGGAACCCGCATATCAAGCAAAAGCAGTCGGGCAAAGTGCAAGCCGCAAGCGAGCTTTGCCATTGATACAGGGCGTTAAGCATCAAGACTGCATCGAACGTAGGCTATAAATATGAGTGAAAGTTGGGACGAATATGCCGAAGGGTGGGATAGCAATTCAGATGTTGTCCTGTATTCCCGGAAGGCATACAACACACTTTGCGAAATATTAAACCCTGAAGGGATTGATATTCTGGACTTCGGTTGTGGGACTGGGTTACTGACAGAATTACTGTCTCCAGCGGCTAAACGTATACTAGGGCTTGATTCATCTGGAAAAATGATTTCGATTCTCGAAAACAAACATCTCAGTAACGTCGATACTCAGACCGCCGAGCTCACTGAAGATACGATAAAATCAAATGTTGCTCTTCGATCGAAATTTGACCTGATAGTCGCTTCATCCGTATGTGCCTTTCTGCCAAATTAAGAAAGTACACTGCGACTGTTAAAGACATTAATGAAACCGAAAGGTATTTTTGTGCAGTGGGACTGGCTTAAAGCAGATGGAGATTCAGGCTTTGGGATTACCGAAGAAATGGTTGAATCAGCATTTGTTCAGGCTGGTTTGGAATCATTATCTATCACTAAGGCATTTTCCCTTGAAAGCAAAGAAGGGGCAATGCAGGTATTAATGGGCGTAGCTAAAAATGCCTGACAAACGCAGACACTTGAACGCTCGTCTGCGCTACGCGCCGGGGGAAAATTAAAACAGGCGTCTTATGCGGACTAAGGGTCTTTAACCTCCAGGAATTCAATGTAACCCTGTTGATTAAACTTTATCGTTTCGAATGCGCTGCGATTAACAGGTTTCCTGCCTTGCGGGTCGGTCGCTGTCATTATGAAATTAAATTCGACCGTACCATTGCCCAGAAATTGATACTCTTCGACAAACCAGTGTACGTCGCTATAACGAGTGAAGAAATCAGTCATCATCAGGGTAATTTCTTCCCGCCCTTTGAACTCACCTACATAAGCGGAAAGGTAGGTGGCATTTTCGTCGAACATTGGCAATACAAATTGCAACTGATGAGCATTAGACAGCGCCACGTACGCTCTGGTGAGTTCGACTAATTCCGATTTATTGAGCGAGACGGCAGTCCAGGTCATATTGACTAACTCCCAGCGGCAATCAAACTTGCATTGCCGCCCGCTGCGGTGGTATCGATACACAGATGTCGCTCTATGATCAGGCACTCCGGCGCATTAGCTTCTGTAATAAGCGGTATCAGCACACCGTCCCGTTCGGCGAGCGCCTCGCGATAGACTTGCAGAGTCCCGATATCTGCCTGAGACATGACAGCGTCATAACCCTCGGCAAGGCGTAATGCCTGTTGGGATACTCGTCCGTCAATACCGGCTACGGGTAAACGGTGTTTTTTAAATACACCAACGGTGTCAGCAATCCCGGTGGCAACCATTACTACAGAATTGCCCAGCGCCATAGCTGCGATGGCTTGCGACAGTGCAGCATCCTTTGAGGGACCCAGGCACAGTGCCAGACCTCGGGGATGGGTCGACAGACGATTTGCTTCACCAGTCGGCCCTGGCATTTCTTCAATATCTTTTGCAAATTCGGGCCTGGTTTCAAGCCCCAGCGCCCTGATTACCTCGGCGATGGATTGCTCCAGTTTGTTTAACGATGAGGATTGTCCTTGAGTGTCATCGATCAGGCCCTGTAATTGATTTTTATCGACTTCAGGCGCCGATTCCGATGGTAGGGTCGGGGCCTCCTCCTTTCTAAATCGCTGAACATAGGATGGACCGCCTGCCTTCGGGCCGGTGCCGGATAAACCCTCGCCACCAAATGGTTGTGAACCGACAACTGCACCGATCTGGTTGCGATTGACATAGATATTGCCCGCCTTAATGCGTTTGACGATCTGCTCGACCCGGGTATCAACACGGGTATGGATACCGAAGGTCAGTCCGAAGCCCCGCGCATTGATGGCATCGACCACCTGATTAATTTGCTCTGCCTCGAAGGTAGCGACATGAAGCACCGGCCCAAATATTTCTTCGCCCAGTTCTTCGATACCGTTTAGTTTAATCACCGTTGGGGCTACAAATAGTCCTCGTTCAGGAATCGGGACCTGCTTTAACAGCCGTCCCTCGGATGCCATCGCTTTACAATGGTTTTCAATTTTGTTTTTTGCTGCCTGATCGATGACCGGTCCAATATCGGTTGCCAATAACCAGGGATCACCGATTCGAAGTTCATCCATCGCGCCGAATAACATTTCAAGCAACTTATCGGCGACGTCTTTTTGCACATATAACATGCGCAGTGCCGAGCAACGTTGACCAGCGCTCTGGAACGATGATGCCAGCACATCGCGCACTACCTGTTCGGGTAGTGCCGACGAATCGACGATCATGGCGTTTAGTCCGCCGGTTTCTGCAATCAATGGTGCATCGGGCGCCAGGTGCTGAGCCATATTGCGGTTAATATGCTGCGCAGTAATAGTTGACCCGGTAAAACAAACACCGGCTATGCGGGTATCGGAGGTCAGGGCTGCGCCAACGCTGGCACCGGCGCCGGGCAGTAACTGAATAACTGATTCAGGAATGCCTGCTTCATGCATTAATTCAACTGCACGCATCGCAATTAGACTGGTTTGCTCGGCAGGTTTGGCGATTACGCTATTGCCAGCCGCTATCGCCGCGAGTATCTGACCAGTAAAAATCGCCAGCGGGAAATTCCATGGCGATATGCAAACGATAACGCCTCGCGCCTGACCGATTGCGTCTACGCGCTCTGCTTCGTTGGCATAAAATAGTGCGAAATCGACCGCTTCACGGATTTCGCCGACCGCATCAAGCCAGCTCTTGCCGGCTTCGCGTGCTGCGAGCGCAAATAATTCCTCGGCATTTGCTTCGTACAGATCGGCGAGCCTGCGTAGACACTCGGAACGAGTTTGAACAGGCGTTGCGGCCCAGCTGGCAAAGCTATCGCTTGCCTGTTGAATCGCAGATTCGATATCAGCGGCTGTCGATTCGCTCACATAGCCTACCAGATCACCCAGATTTGCCGGGTTATACACGGCGACTCGATTACCCTGCCCTGCTGCCCCTTCCCCTATTTCCCTAACGAGCATCGAACCAGACTGCCAGATTTTATTACGATAATTTTCTCGCTTTCGATGAATTTGCTCTAGTTGATTTATATCAGTGATATCCCAGCCTTTCGAGTTACGCCGAGTGTCGCCGTAAATACACAGCGGCAATGCTATATTCGGATTGCTGATTTCCTCGCCCAGTTTCTCTATCTGGTCGACAGGGTCTCGGGCAATGTCTTCAGGCGCAATGCTGGTATCAACAATCTGGTTCACAAACGAGCTGTTAGCACCGTTTTCAAGCAAACGTCGAACCAGATAGGCCAGCAAGTCCTGGTGTTTGCCGACGGGCGCATAAATGCGGCATCGTGCTTTTTGATCGCGCAGCACAAAATCGTGAAGTGACTCGCCCATGCCATGCAGACGTTGAAACTCGAAATTGTCTTCGCCTTTGGCCAACTCCAGTACAGCTGCCACCGAGTGCGCATTATGCGTGGCGAATTGAGGGTAGATACGATCGGTCATGCTTAACAACTTCTTCGCGCAGGCCAGATAAGAAACATCGGTATTCACCTTACGCGTAAATACCGGGTAATCGGCCAGACCCAGCACCTGGGCACGTTTGATTTCGGTATCCCAGTAGGCACCTTTCACCAGGCGCACCATGATCTTGCGGTCGAGTCGTTGTGCCAGTGCGTACAACCAGTCGAGCACATGGCTAGCGCGTTGCCCGAACGCCTGTACCACGATGCCAAAGCCATCCCATCCTTTTAGTGCCGGGTTACCGAGCACAGCTTCGATGACGTCGAGTGAAATATCGAGCCGGTCAGCTTCCTCAGCATCAATATTGAAACCCATGTTGGCAGATCGCGCCAGCATCGCCAACGAGCTAGTGCGGGCTACCAGTTCGGTCATTACTCGATCATGCTGGCTAATTTCATAACGGGCGTGTAATGCAGATAGCTTTACCGAAATGCCCGGGTTTTGGCGTATATCTCTGTTTTTACAGGCTGGCGCCAGCGCCGTAATAGCATCTGAATAGGCAAGATGATAGTGGCGCGCATCGCCTTCAGTGCGAGCAGCTTCACCTAGCATGTCATAGGAATAGGTGTAGCCCTGGGCTTCCAGGTCTTTTGCCCGCTTACTTGCTTTCTCTATCGTCGTTCCCAATACAAAATGGCGTCCCAGCTCCTTCATCGCCTGGGCAACCGCAGTGCGTACCAGCGGCTCGCCCATGCGCTTGACCAGGCCCTGCAGCGTATTTCGCAATCGTTTTTCTTCGGCTGGGGCGACCACTTTACCGGTTAGTAACAGTGCCCAGGTCGATGCATTAACCAGTGAAGACTCTGAATGCCCCAGATGTTTACCCCAGTTACCATGCGATATTTTATCTTCTATCAGCTCGTCGATGGTTTGTGCATCTGGCACGCGTAGCAAAGCTTCGGCGAGGCACATTAACGCGACACCTTCTTTGCTCGTCAGACCATATTCGGCGAGGAAATTCTCCATCATGCTTGGCGTACTGGAATGCCTGACTTTTTTAATCAGCGTTGCGGCTTTTTCACTAATGGCCTTTCTTTCTAAGGTCGATAATTTTGCAGTATCGATAAGCTCGTTAACCACCTGAGATTCGGAAGCCAGATAATAGCTTCGAATCTTCTGGCGTAACCCGTCAGAAGATAATTGGGGAATAACGGTACCATCCAAAGTTTTCATTTTGCGGTTCACACTAACAGGTAATAAATTACCATGTTAAACATTATAAATTATCATTTCGTCTATATTTAATGTTTTGGTGTTAACATACCACCTAAATACTTATTTTATTTAGGCTATTTCATACATTTACGTTAATTTTTAAGCCTATTTGCCTAATATCCATTCATACCCAAAGGAGTTGACTCATGACAGCGCCCGATCGCTTCGACCTCGCTATTATCGCAGAATTACAACGCAACGCCCGAATTACGATTACTGAGCTCGCCTCCCGCGTTGGACTGTCAAAGACACCTTGTCAGGTTCGTATGCGCCGTCTGGAAAAAGATCGATATATCCTTGGTTATACTACATTAATCGACAAGTCTAAACTTGGCGATAAGCACATTGCCTTTGCCCAGGTAACGCTTAACGATACCAAGACCCGAGCCTTGAATGCATTTAATGCGGCTGTTCGGAACGTGCCCGAAATAGAACAATGTCATATGATCGCTGGTGGCTTCGACTATCTGCTGAAAGTGAGGACAACCGATATGGAGTCGTATCGGAGCATTCTCGGCGAAAAAATTTCATCACTGCCACACGTGGTACAAACGTCAACATTTGTGGTGATGGAGAGTGTGAAGGATCTAGGAGCCTAAATATAGAACCACCTTTTAGATATAGGTCATTAATATCTAATTGGATAATACAAAATAAAATTCTGGTGCTATTGAAGAAATGTTACATTGATTAGACTCGATTACTATTTCTCATGTCGGCAGTGCCGTCTAAAATAACAAAATACAGGGTAACTACCTGTCAAAATTTTGATTTAGGATAACTCAATGAAAACCAAGTGGTATCAACAACTCGAAAAGAAGCTAAGCGAAGATCCGACTATACAAAAGCTCAACGCCAGCGACGAAACATTTTCAGTTAATTACCAGGAGGATTTCTCTGTCTCCGATGCACTTTATGACCTACAGGTATTAGCCGCAGTCAATGATAAAAACCGTGTGCAGGCTCGCCTGGTTACTGTAACCAGAGAGGGTGAGAAGTATTCAATTAAACTCTATACGCTGACAGACTCGATTCCGCTTTCGCAATCTATGCCAATATTTGAATCGATGAATTTACAGGTTTTAATTGGCCGCCCTTATAGAATCAGACTCGCCAGGAAGCAATACTGGATTCATCACTTCACCCTCGATGGCGGTGAGTCTATTTGCGATCTCAATCCCGATAAAATACCACGTTATTTTAGTGATCTGTTCGAGAGTGTCTGGAATCAGCGCAGCGAAAAGGATGATTTTAACCATCTACTGTTCAGCGCCTGCATCAAGGCGAGAAATATTCAAATATTGCGAGCCTATGTTGTCTACATGAACCAGATACGGTTTCCCCATAGTCGAACCTATATTGTTGAAACGTTGAACGCCTACCCCGAGATCACTTTGTTACTGGTAAAGTGTTTTTTACACAAGTTCGATCCACAAAAAACCGACCTCGATTCCTATAAAGGCATAATCGATACGATTACTGAAAAACTATTGAATATTGAATCGCTCGATCATGATTTGATTTATAAACGCATGCTTAATCTAATCCAGTCGACAGTGCGTACCAATTACTTTCAACAAATGGATGACGACTCTAACTGTATCAGTTTCAAGCTCGACTCTAGAAAGATTGAAAGGCTGCCTAAGCCCAGCCCTCGATTTGAGATATTCGTCTATTCCCCACGATTTGAAGGTATTCATCTGCGTGGTGGCCTGGTCGCTCGCGGCGGTATACGCTGGTCCGACCGCAAGGAAGATTATCGCACCGAGGTACTGGGATTGATGAAAGCGCAAATGGTGAAAAATGCAGTCATCGTCCCGGCTGGTTCCAAGGGCGGATTCTTTACAAAGCAGACTACCGACCTTCCCACATCTGAAGTCTATGCCGAGGTACAAGCCTGCTACTCCCTGTACATTAACGCCTTATTGGCGCTCACGGATAACATGGCGGGCCAGGAAGTGATTCATCCTCAAAATACAGCCATTCTCGATACCGGCGATCCCTATCTGGTAGTAGCAGCGGATAAAGGCACGGCGGCCTTTTCAGACGTTGCTAATGAAATCGCTAAAAAGCATGATTTCTGGCTCGATGATGCTTTCGCTTCGGGCGGATCTCAGGGTTACGACCATAAAAAAATGGGTATTACCGCGCGTGGTGCCTGGGAATCAGTAAAGCGTCATTTTCGCGGTATCGGAAAAGATATCCAAACGGAAGCCTTTAGCGTTGTCGGTATCGGCGATATGGCAGGCGACGTTTTTGGGAATGGGATGTTGCTGTCACCCTGTATTCAATTGGTGGGCGCATTTAACCACATGCATATATTTATAGACCCTAATCCCGATATGAAAAAAAGTTATCGTGAGCGCGAACGCATGTTCGCACTGCCGCGCTCAAGCTGGAATGATTATAACAAAAATTTGATTAGCAAAGGCGGTGGGGTATTTTTGCGTTCTGCTAAACGGATTGATCTGAGCCCCGAAATGCAGCAATTGATCGACTGTAAGGTAGATAAATTGACGCCCAATGAGCTGATCAATTATCTGTTGAAGGCACGTGTTGATTTAATCTGGAATGGTGGCATCGGAACCTACGTGAAGGCAACCACTGAAACCAGTGCAGCAGTTTCTGATAAAAGTAACGATGAAATCCGTGTCAATGGGCAACAGTTGCGTGCTAAAGCCATTGGCGAAGGCGGTAATCTGGGGTTAACGCAGCGGGGTCGAATTGAGTACGCACAAAATGGTGGCTTACTCTATACAGATTCTATCGATAATTCAGCTGGGGTTGATTGCTCGGATAATGAAGTAAACATAAAAATATTGCTGTCGCAGTTGGTCAAGTCAGAACGCCTGAGTCGCGATGAGCGTGACAATTTATTGACCGAAATGACCGACGAAGTTGCCCAGCACTGTCTGTTTAATAACTACCGTCAAACTCAGATTATCGATAGTATCATGCAGCATGCAGCCAGGAATATGCACCAGCATGCGCGTTTTATGCGTCACCTGGAGCGTGATGGCATCCTCAATCGAAAACTCGAAAACCTGCCAGGCGACGAACAGATAGTCGAGCGCATCGG
>CAXMRQ010000135.1:0-11527 GCA_964196115.1 uncultured Gammaproteobacteria bacterium | reverse complement strand
AGATTTATCCTAAGTCCGACAGACTCCTAGCTTCGAACCCTTAGCTTCGGAACTGATGCTAAATTTATTTTCGGCTAATCACATTCCGCGCTTCTTCCACTCGGCAACCTAATATAGTATCTGTTCGGCGTATCTGACACGAGTCTCACCATTGTCCACCTATCAAAGCCTGCTTCTCGGCATTCGTTCGTCCGGGGATTACTTCCTGTCGACATTCATGTTCGGCGTAATGTTTGGCATTGCCGCGTCCGCTGCCGGCATCAGCCATTGGTATGCACTGCTGATGAGTGCATCGGTGTTCACCGCATCGGGCCAGTTTGCCGCGCTTGAATTCTGGCATTCGCCACTGCCTTACGGCACTATCGCCCTGTCTGTCGCGCTGGTCAGTTCGCGTAATATCCTGCTCGGCATGGCAATGACGCATCAATTCGATGGCCACAGCCTGAAACGACGTATCGTCTGGTTATTCCTGCTCAATGATCCGGGTGTAGTCACCAGTTACCAACTCGAAGCGAATGTCGACCGCCTTGGTTATATCACTGGCTATGGTATTTCGATCATGACCAGCTGGTTATTGTCTACCTGGCTGGGTTTGAGTGTCGCTGGCGTTTTTGCCACGTTCGACCTCGGCTCCATCGACTTTGCCGGGCCGCTGGTGATAGCAACCATGATGATGTTGTTTATCAAGGGCTCAAAAGCCCGATCAACCCCCTGGATCATATCGGGCATAGTCGCATTGCTGTTAACTGAACTGGAGGCGGCAAATTACCTGACCCTGTTAGTTTCCGTGGCAACCGGCGTGATGGCCGCGTTCATTCAGGAGCGCCTGCGACGTGGTTGACCAGCAATCGGCACTGATCGCTATAGCTCTGATGGCCTCGGTGGTCTACCTGAGCCGACTCAGCGGATACTTCATCGGCCTGCAACTGCGCCACATCGCCGGTATAAAACCCGTACTTGAGGCCTTGCCGGGCTGCGCCTTCATGGCTATTCTTGCGCCAGCAGTCAGAGGCGGTAATATTAGCGAAATCCTCGCCATGGCATGCGTCGTATTAATCATGTGGAAGACTAATAACGTAGTATTCGCGACGGGTACCGGCATGGCTGTATTGCTGCTAGCGGGGCCTTATTTACAGGGTATTTGAATCAGGATTCGTTTTGCTACCCCCGTGATATCGTCTTTCCCACCTGATATTTCCCATCGTTCCGGCCACCGGGCCGGAACCCATTACAACTAACCACGGAAAATCGGATTAGCACCCCTTAAAAAAACAGCGCAAAACCATCGCCCTTGCCTTTTTCACCGGGATACCACGATTAATAATTCTGATAGCGGAATCACAGCAAATACCCGCCTCTATGGCGGGCATTTGTGCATTGATAATGGTAAGTAGTTACTTGTCGAGACGGTTCATGCTGTGCCTTAGTCCAACATCCTTGTCTACTTCGATTTGACGCACCAGGGAATCATCGACTGTGACAATATCAACCACATAGGTCTGATCGTCCTTTTGGATAACCTTGCCAACCTTCAAACGATCATTACCATGCATGATCATTCTAGCCTCGATCAGGGTTTTCACTTCGTCAGCGGAAAGATCGAGCTTACGATCCATGTTGTATCCCATACCGGACCCCATATGCTTACCCATGCCAGACTCCATGTGGTTACCCATACCGCCACCCATGCCTTGTCCCATCATCTGGCCATGTTGGCCCCAATGGCCCTCACCATGTTCTCCCCAGCTTGCAACCGCAGCTACCGAGGCCATGCCGAGCACAGCGGTGGTGATTACTACAGCACTAATTTTTGTAACCTTGTTCATTGTATTGTTCCTCATGTAAGTAATAAATGTGTCTTTAGACGCAACCTATTTAACCCTTAGCGTGTGTCTAACAATTGTCAAAAATAGCAAGAATTGCAACATTCCGTGGCATCTACGGGGTTTGTCACAAACTGTCACAATTAAATTTTTTGATCCCCCACCGCTTCAAGTACACTAGGGCCTGTTAACGCTAATGGGATTATCACTGTTGTATCTAAAAAATCACCAATCAAGGCGCGAGAAGCGCCGTTTGGTCATTCCAAATAAGCACCGAGCAACGCGGAGTTGTGGTTTTTTAGGTACAACCCGAAGGGCTGGGGCTATTTTCCCCGCCAGCCGCGTTGTCAGTCGCTTATGTAGAATGACTACACGGCACTCCTTCCGCCTTGCTGGCGAAAAAAATAGTCCCAGCAGTGGCAATCCCATTAGCGTTAACAGGCCCTAGGCGCATGGAAACTCAGACCCATGTTCTTGTGATTGACGATCACGCCGAAATTCGTGAACTGGTGCAGCGTTTTCTCACCGAACACGGCTACCGTGTCAGCACCGCGCCGGACGGCAACGGTATGAAAAAAGTATTACGCGATGCCGCCATCGATCTCATCATTCTCGATTTGATGATGCCCGGCGAAGACGGCCTGACCCTGTGCCGCAATCTACGTGCCGAATCTGATATCCCGGTAATCATGATCACCGCTATGGGTGAAGAGACCGACCGAATCATTGGCCTGGAAATGGGCGCAGACGATTACCTGGCAAAACCGTTCAACCCGCGGGAACTGTTGGCACGTGTAAAAGCGGTTTTACGTCGCACTCATTCGTTCCAGCATCGGACCACAGAAAGCCTGCCGGAACGGCTGGTGTTTGAAGGCTGGACGCTGTTCCCCGCCAGCCGGGAATTGATCGACCCACAACAGGTTCTGGTGCCGCTAAGCACTGCGGAATTCGCCCTGTTAATGGCCCTGGTCACCCACCCCGGACGGATCCTGAACCGTGACCAGTTGCTCGACCTGGCGCGCGGACGCGATAGCCGCGCCTTCGACCGAGCGATTGATACACTGGTCAGCCGCCTGCGCCGTAAACTCGGTGATGCGCCGCGCAACCCTCAAATTATCAAAACCATTCATGGCGGCGGTTACCTGTTCGCCCCGAAAGTGGAACACCATGATGCGAATCTGGCCTGATTCGCTGGCCGGCCGCACGCTGGCTATCCTGCTCGGTATCACACTGTTACTCATCGCAGGCAGCGCCATCCTGCTACAGGAAGAGCGCAACACACGCTTCGAAGAGCAAAACCAGTTTCGCCTGCTGAATAACATCGGTACCCTGGTACGTCTGGTCGAAGACGCCGAATCGCAAGGACGCCAGCGAATCGTCAATCGCATCAGCAATGAAAACTTTCACGCCAGCATCGCCGCAACACCGCTGGTGGCAGAACCACCCATGCACCGAATGGAGAATTTTCTCGCGCGTAAATTACGTAAGCATCTGGACATGCCGATGCGCGAAATCAATGTGCGCATCCGCATGGTTCACGGTGATGATGAGCACATGATGGGACGGAGCCAAATTCGCCCGATGATGCATGAATGGGGAGAAATGGATTTTTCGATTCGCCTCGGCGATGGCAGCTGGCTGAACATCCAGATCGACAAAGCCGATGCCCCGCCCCCCTGGGCCAACAAGACGTTAGGTCTGCTTGTCTTGCTGGCAATCGCATTAATCACGGGCGGCATGTTCCTCTCGCAGCGCATGGCCCGCCCCATGGCTCAACTGGCAAAAGCGGCTGACCGTCTCGGCCTCGGCCAGGCAAGCTCACTGCTTGCAGAAGACGGACCGCGCGAGGTCCGCCATACCATTCGCGCCTTCAACCGCATGCAGGAGCGCATGCAAAAACATATCAAGGATCGCACCCTGATGCTGGCCGCCATATCGCATGACCTGCGCACCCCCATCACCACCCTACGTCTGCGTGCCGAGTACATAGAAGACGAAGAAATGCGCGACAAAACCCTGGCCACACTCACCGAAATGGAAGCCATCCTGTCCGCCACCCTGGGTTTTGCCCGGGATGATGCCGCGGACGAATCCGCCAGACTCACCGATATTCCCGCACTGCTACAAAGCCTGATAGATGATCATGTGGACCTGGGCAGTTCAGTCACTTACCACGGACCGGATAAACTGCCCTTCACCTGCCGCCCGGTATCATTGCGCCGTGCACTGAATAACCTCATCGAAAATGCCTTGAAATACGGTGGTACTGCCGAGGTTCATTTAACCGGGCAAAACACCAGTATCGAAATTTGCATTGATGACAACGGCCCGGGCATACCCGAAGATAAATTGACGGAGGTGTTCACACCCTTCTTCCGGCTGGATAAATCCCGCAGCGGCAATATCGGTGGCACTGGCCTGGGCCTCTCGGTAGCACTCACCATCGCCCATGCACATGGTGGCGAACTCACACTGATCAATCGCCCAGGTGGTGGTTTACGCGCTCGTCTCGTCTTGCCACGCTAGCACTGTAGTCTTTAAAGTTCGTTACTTGTGGCAAGAATCTATAGCCAGATGTAACGCCGCTACCTGGTTCAGCCCGGTGCTCACAGCCCCCGGCGACAGGGTTGCGAGGAAAACAGCAAGAGCAGGAAACCGAAAAATCATTAAGTAATGCTTCCATTGGGATTCCAGTGACCCAATTTCCCCTGCACTATCACCCCTCCTGACTAACCCAGTCGCGTTAACGGATCCTGCCGATAATACTGCCGTAGCTGTTCATAAACCGCGGCATAGTGTTGCTGAAGTACATCGGGTCTTTCAAAGAACACCTCACTCAACACCGCAAAATATTCAGCCGGTGAACTCGCAGCGTAACAATCAATGCCGATGTACTCTCCAGTACTGCATTTGTGTTGTAAATCATCAAACCCGGCGCTGAAGGCCTCGGTCCATGCAGTTAAATCCATCCCCGTATGCAAGGGCGGAAAACCATTGGCGTTCCCGTTTTGCATATCGAGTTTGTGGGCAAACTCATGGATCACCAGGTTATGTCCATCAATAAAACCGGCACGTTCGGTTTCATCCCAGGCTAATACCACCGGTCCTCGTTGCCAGGCTTCACCGGCCAAATTCGATTGCACATGATGCTCCACGCCATATTCATCCCGGATAACACGCTTTGGTGCAAACCCGGACGGATAAACCACGACCGAAACCCAACCCTCGTATCCACCCAACCCCAGCTTTAAAACCGGCAAGCAGGCCTGCAGGGCAATAATTAATGCCATCGACTGTGTGACGACCAGTCCATGGGCGCCTTCGAACACCTTGCGATTAATAAACAAAATTACCAGGTCCTGCAAGCTGTGCTTTTCATCAGCCGTTAACCCTTGCAGTAACGGCAGTGAGGCAAACGCGGTCGCCCACTGCGCCGCTGTGATGGGAGAGCGTTGGAGTATTCGGCGATCCAACCAGTTTTGGATGAAATGAAACATTGAATTAAGTAGATCTTCCGCCTTTAATCATTTTATTTGCTACTTTCGTAAACTATTCATACTTTTGTTAAATTAAAGCATCGACTAAACTGGAGGAGATTCATAGCGCCCCTTTAAGCACTAATGACTGGTTAACTTATGAAAACCATCAGACTCCTTACCGCCATTTTGCTATTACTGGTAGCTAATGTCACTTTAGCTGATTGCAATTCTTTACTGGATTTTGAAGCTCGCAAGTTGCGCTCTAGCGATTCCATTAATTTTTGCAGCGAGTATAAAGACAAAGTGCTGTTAGTCGTGAACACCGCGAGTCAGTGCGGCTTCACCCCACAGTTTAAAGAACTGGAAGCACTCTACCAAAAGTATAAAGCCCAGGGACTGGAAATCGTCGGCTTCCCCTCCAACGATTTCTTCCAGGAGCATAAGGATGAAGCAAAAACGGCTGAGGTTTGCTACGCCAACTACGGCGTAACATTTACCATGGTTTCTACCAGCGCCGTCCGCGGTAGTGATGTAAACCCGCTATTCAGGCAACTTGCAGAGCAAACCGGTAGTGCGCCGTCATGGAATTTTAACAAGTACCTGATAAACCGTGACGGCACTGCGATCAAGCACTATGGGTCGAGAGCAAAACCCCTCAGCAGCACGCTCGAAAAAGATATAAGGCAATTGTTATCCCTGTAAGCCTGGCAGGGAAGATTCCGGGAACACATTACCTAATTCAAAATCCTGTCCCTACTCATAATACGACCGTACTGTAGTACAACGAGAGGATAAGTACTACGCCCCCAAAAGCCATCGTCATTCGGGCAACGAGCCGGAATCCATTACAACCAACCACGAACAGTGTGGCATTCTAACCGTTGAATGCTTCCACCGCTAACCGACATATCAGCCTCGCTTACGACGCGTTTAATTTTGCCTGGGCGATTAATTGATAAACCGCGGTGTGATCGGTGCCTGCAGGCAGCTCAGTTTCGGCAGCATTCCAGAAGCCCGCACTTTGCCGGGCGAGGTCGACAGGTAGATCGCTTGATTCGATAATTTCCAGCGCGGTACGTATGTCTTTTGCCATCAAACTGGTGGCAAAGCCGGCACCGAAGGTACCCGACAATATATGTTGCTTAACCTTGTTCATGGTTGTGTTGTTCATACCGCTCGAAGCATTGATGATATCTGTAGCGACAGCCGGATCAATCCCAAAATGTCGCGCAGCGATCAAGGCCTCACAGGTCGCTACCAGCCCGGCAGCAGACACGTAATTGTTCAATGCCTTGATGGCATGACCTGCCCCCAGGGGTCCGGTGTGAAACACCGCGCTACCCATTACCGCAAGCAGCGGCTGGACGCGTTCGAAAATTGTCTCGTCACCACCAACCATGATTGCAAGCGAGGCGGCAATAGCACCCTTGACGCCGCCGGAAACTGGCGCGTCGACGAATGACACGTCATGTTCAGCAAGTAATTGCCCCAAATTACACGTACCCAACGGAGACGACGAGCTCATGTCAATCACCAAAGTGCCGGGAGATGCGTGCTCCAACAGGCAATCCTCGAATGAATCATTATTACCACACAAAGCTATTTGTACTGTCTTACCGTCGGGAAGCATGGTAATAACGATGTCCACTGCGGCGCCGAGTTCAGCGAGGCTGTTAGCCACGTTAATCGATTTATATTGCCGGGCCAGTGCTTCGGTTCTGCCGCAATCGAGATCGAATACCTGTAAAGGGTATCCAGCGCTAGCGAGATTGCCCACCATTGGCATACCCATCGCGCCGATGCCGACAAAGCCGATGATTTCTGATTTAGTCATGATTTATCCAATTGAGTAGGTATAAGCGCTAAAAACTATACCTTCAGGTTCTTTAGATCGCAGCCGACAGTATATATCAGGCTCTCCCCTATCTCAGGCAACCCTAAACATTTAGTTCCAGATACCTGATCAACCGATTTTCGATAAAATTAAAAAGTCTTTGCCGACTTGCCCTGCTTTTTATACGACTCTCACTGTTAGATGTAATCGCGACAACAGTCTTAAGGGCCGGCAGCATCATTATGTACTGACCCCCATTACCCCAGGCGAATTGCACGGTGTAACCGTCCAGCTCTCGTTGCCACCAGAGATAGCCGTAATCATAGGGATTAAAATGACTGCGGGTATATATTTGCATGGATTCGGTTATCCAGTCCCGAGGCACAATCTGTTTTTGCCGGTATACGCCCTCATTCATCACCATAGTACCTATCTTGAGCAAGGCCGAAGGCGACAGCGCAAGATTATTACCACCCATGTAGTTACCCTGAGGATCGCGGTCCCAGCCACCGATAGAAATTTGAAGCGGGCCGAATAAATATTTTTTCGCGAACGCACGAGTACTCATCCCGGTGGCGCGGGTCAAAATCGCCGAAAGCAAGTGCGTGGACCCAGTACTGTAAACCATCTCTCCGCCCGGCTTTTCTACTAGCGGCTGTCTGAGAACAAACTCTACCCAGTTTTTGCTCAGCACCCAGCGTCCATAATTATCACGACTGGTGGATGCCAGGCCCGCTCTCATGGTGAGTAAATCTTGAATGGTAATAGACTGTTTCTCGGGATCAGCATGTGTTTTGAAATAGTCCGGGAAAAACTCGCCTATATTTTGCTTCACCCCGCGCAGATGCCCCTGCTCGATCGCGATACCAACCAGCAGCGACATGATACTTTTAGACGCGGATTTGATATTAGTAGTCCTCCCGGCATGCATGTCATTGCGATATTCTTCTATTAAAAGCTCCCCGTCTTGCTGCACCATAAAACTTTTTATCGGACCAGCGTGAAACACCTCGTGAACCAGGGTATCGGCATCCATCCGGTCCACGACAGTACTCACTGCCCCCGGCGACAGGAATGCGAGCAAAACGGCAAAAACTGGGATTCGATAACTTATTAACCGATGCTTCCAAAAGGAAAATTTAGACCGGTATATTTCGGGGACACTCACCATTTAAAACCCTTGTTATTCGTTGAGACACCATGATTACTTCCGATGGTTTTATAATTCATCATTCTTCCAGCGGAGGCAATAACGCCTCAATCTGGTGAATCAACCTGGGGATATCTTCTGCAGTGGTTTTGTAAAGTAACTCATGATCGATCTGACCATACTCATGCTCCAGGATGTTGCGCTACGGTATCCCGATATCACATTTATCGACTTTGATTGTAATCGAGAATGATGCTGTTTACGAAATCTTACCTTTAAAAAAATAAGATGACCGCACTTATAGTCTTCAAGGTATACGCAAGCGCCCGACAAAATTGGTGTCTTCACCAAACCAGATAGATTGCGTGCCCCTGTCGAAATACATGTGACGAATTGAACCACCCGAATTGGGCGCATCGACGACGGTGTCAAACGCCTGTTTTCCGACATCGAATTCGACCAGCCGGTTGGGGCTGCCACTTTCGGCGAGCCAGATATGTTGGCGGTGATCCATCGCCATGCCGTAAGGTCTTGATCCTGATCCACCCGGCAGTGGCCATTCCTGAAAGGCCCTTGATCCGGGGTCATAACGCCCTAACATTCCGCGGCTATAGTCACCATACCAGATCCCACCGTCGGCATCGATTTCAAGCCGACGCGGTCGGCTTCCTTTATGCGGCAATTCGACAAGCTCGAGTACCAGTGTTTCTGTGTCTACCGTGGCCAGCTTATTGGTACCAAATAACACTACCCAGGGCTGACCTGTTGCATCCGTCTTGATACCATAAGGTCGGGATCCTGGGTCCGGGAGGTTGACCAGGTCGACCTTGCCGGTGTCGGTATTCAGTCGGCCGAACAGGTTGCTCCACTGTGCAGTGAACCAGATATTCCCTTTCGGATCGAACACCAGCGTGTGGGGATCGCGCGCTGTCGTATCTGGCATCGGGTATTTAGTTATTACGCCACTTTTCGGATTGAGTCGGCCGATGTAGGGCAATGTATTCGCAGCAAACCAGATTTGGTCGTAGTGGTCTATAATCAGGTTGTGCGGGTTAGCACCATCGGCTAGGTCGTATTTTTTAAAAGCCCCGGGATCAGGATCGAGGTAAGCCAGATACGATCCTGCCTGACCGCAAAACCAGACCCGTCCGAGCGAATCGACAGCAGGGTCGCGTGGTCGGCTATGTTCGTAGGGGACTGGCCACTCGTTTAGCTCGGCACCAGCTGCGAGGCCTGTCGACGTACCGGTAAAGCCAGCCAAAAACAGGATTGTAATCGCGAATAGTCGCAATGGGTTTCCCTCCAGACGCTGTTGGAACCACGACAAACTCTACTGATTCAAATATAAATATCAAACCGGTATTGAATCGGAAATATGGGGGACCGATACCCAATTCGTCCATTACAAAAATAATCAGGTGTTTTCCCGTAATTCGCGCCGACACTCCGTCATTCCTGCCTTCGCAGGAATGACGGCAAACACTATGAAAATAACAATGCTGTGCCGGTCGCTAATAAACCGAAGTTGAGAAAGCCAGGCCACAAGGCAACGACCATTAAACCAAGTATACTATTCCCCTGGAAATTAGATTGAATTAAGTTAACTCGCACTGCATATTAGATAAATCGAAAAAACAGAGAACGCTCTAATGACAAATCCAACCATTTTGATCACTGGTGCCAATCGCGGCATTGGTCTTGAGTTAACCGAGCAGTTTGCGGAGGATGGATGGCAGGTGCTCGCCTGTTGTAGAAATCCTGCTGATGCCGGGCAATTACAAGCACTAAGCGAACGAGATCTGGCCATTGAATTACATGCACTAGATGTCACTAATTACGAACAAATGGCGGCCCTGGCAGATCAGCTTGGTAACCGACCGATTGATATATTGTTAAGTAATGCGGGCATTTATGGCTCGAAAGGTGTCGGTTTTGGTGAGGTCGATGCGCAGGAATGGCGGCAAGTGCTTGAGGTCAATACGATTGCACCATTCATGCTGGTGCAGACCTTCGTTGAACAGGTGGCGGCCAGCCAGCAAAAACTGGTAGCGGTTATCAGCAGCAAAGTAGGCAGTATTGCGGACAACAGCAGCGGCGGCAGCTACATTTACCGCAGCTCCAAGACAGCGGTAAACCAGGTCGTTAAAAGCCTTTCGATAGACCTGACCGACCGTGACATTACCGTTATAAGCCTACACCCGGGTTGGGTTAAAACAGACATGGGTGGTCCCAATGCCGAAATCAGCACGGATGAGAGCGTATCCGGATTAAAAGGTATTCTCCAATCTGCCGGGCTTGCACAAAGCGGACAGTTCATCGAGTTTAACGGTAGCAGTATTCCATGGTGAAAACTGGCCGTAGAATCGCGGATAGGTAAATGTTTCGCCCGGGAATTTCGGCGCAAGGCAAGAAATCTGGCAACTCGCTAATTTCGCAAAATACGCCAAACGATGAATTACCGGCCTGGTCAAGGCCAACATAAAACCAGCCCGACTTACAGCCATCAATGCCTATGTATTTTATCATTCAAATCCTTTATTGTTCCGCATGAAATTTGGAACATTGATATAAATCGAGTCTATAATTGGGCACAGAAAATAAGCATTCTATTAATAGGGACTTCTTAAGAATACCGAATTCCCGCTCAATTAATCGATGAGTACTTAATAAATTGATATCTGACTATTATGCTGATAGTAACTAGAGAAATAATAAGTAACCAGGGCTAAAGCAAAATGCGCTTACATCTACTTATATTGCTGTTCATTATTGGATTTAATCCAAATGTTAGTCATGCCGGAACGTTGGTCGGTGAATGGTACCTGGAAGATACGAAAGATGCTTCGAACGATGAAAGACTAGCCTTCTCACAACCTGTCTCTCAAAGCACCGATAAAACTCAAGTAACTCTGGGCTTAATGAGTCCAGGTTTATCGGACCTGGCTGACTTTTATTTGGTTGTTTCCAGCAAAGTAAAGGGCTCTAACTGTCAATACACTGTCAGCGAAGTCATCATCGATTCCAAATCTTTTGCTGTAAAAAGCGCTAATCGTTCCTCGGATGAATCTGTTATAGAAACCAGAACAAAAAAAGATAAAACGCAACTATGGAGGGCGTTCAGAAAGGGAAATAAAATGTCTTTAAGAATCCGCCAGGCTTGTAGCGGCGGAAATGTGCCCGACAATGAAGTAAATACATTTGATTTCTCACTAAAGGGCAGTAGTGCAGCTTACAAACACGT
>CAXMRQ010000134.1:0-8808 GCA_964196115.1 uncultured Gammaproteobacteria bacterium | reverse complement strand
ATGTGTTTACGTATCGAGACTCTAATGAAGCGGTTCCACTATTTTACCACTTTAAAGGGCGACTGGAGTGGATATAGCGCGTTGCTCGGTCTACTTGAAATTACTTCATTACTCGAACGTGGTGATTTCAAACAGGAAGTTATGAAAGAACTGGAGCGTCAACACAGTGCTCTAAAATCCCTGTCTTCGCTCGAAGGGGTAGACAAACCGAAGCTTGATCTGATTTTGGGCAAACAAAAAAATGCTATTGACCGCATTCATGGCCTAGACGGCAGGCTCGGGGAACATTTAAAGCGCAACGAGTTTTTGCTCACCATTAAACAACGCACCAGCATACCCGGGGGTGACTGTGATTTCGACCTGCCCGCATTGCGTTTCTGGTTGAATCAAAATCATGAGCATAGAGTAAAAGACCTGCGTCGATGGGGGGCACCCTATGTCATTCTTCAATCGGTAATCGATTTAATATTGAATGTCATTAGAGAGAGCGCTGCACCCAATCAGGTTACGGCGGAAAAAGGCTTTTACCAACAGACCCTCGACCCACAACAGTCGAATCAGTTACTGCGCATTAGTATTCCGGCAAATCGAGTCTATTATCCGGAAATCAGTGCAGGTAAACATCGATATTCGGTACGCTTCCTAAATCCCCTGCCATTCGCTAACGTCCCTACTCAAGTAAAAGAGGATGTTCCGTTTTTACTCTCGCGGTGTGCGCTATAGCAGCCACGACAGGATCATAATCCCTGGATGAAAAATTAGCGGTTTCAATCAACTGCGATACTCGGCATTGATTTTGACATATTCGTACGAAAGATCCGATGTCCAGACTGATGCTTTAGATTCGCCCTGCCCGAGGCTAACCGTTATTTTTATCTCTTCTTTGTCCATTTCGGCCTGCCCTAGATCTTCTCGATAATTAATGTCGGGTAGCCCGTTTTTTAGCAAACAGGTATTACCCAGATAGAGGTCAACCTTAGTTACATCGAGGTTTTCGATTTTTGCCCGACCCACTGCGGCTAAAATCCGCCCCCAGTTAGGATCTGAGGCAAACAGTGCAGTTTTAACCAGTGGTGAATGTGCGATCGTGAAAGCAACTTCGCGAGCATCGGCCTCAGATTGAGCCTGTTGCACTTCAATTTCGACAAACTTGGTAGCGCCTTCGGCGTCGCGTATAATCGACTGCGACAGGTGCTGGAACATTCTGATCAGAGCAGCCAGAAACACGCCATTTTTGGCTTTAATGCATTCGCCAGATTTTCCTGTCGCCACTAATACACAGGCATCATTGGTTGAAGTGTCACCATCTACGGTAATGGCGTTAAACGATTTATCTACAGCTAATTTCAGATAATTTTCTAGTACTGGGCGGTCTATCTCGGCATCGGTAGCAACAAACGCAAGCATGGTCGCCATATCTGGCTTGATCATGCCAGACCCTTTGGTCATCCCAGTAATCGTAATAGTCCTTCCATTTCCCAGGGTGGTTACCTGCTCGCTGACCGCCTTTGCCAGGGTATCAGTTGTCATAATACCCTCTGCAGCTCGCAGCCAGTGGTCCTCGTGCAAATCATCGAACAAAGCCGGGATTGCTTTGTTGATTTTATCAATCGGTAATTCAGAGGCGATGACACCGGTCGAAAACGGTAATACTGATTCAGTCTGAGTATCACTGTGCTGAGCTACTTCACGACAGCTTTGAATCGCAGCCCGATAGCCAGCTTCTCCTGTGCCAGCATTGGCGTTTCCCGAATTGATTAAAAGATATCTTGTTGAAACTTTTTGGCTTAAATGTTCCTTTGCGACTACTACAGGCGCCGCGCAAAATTTGTTGGTAGTAAATACAGCAGCAACATTTGCGGATTCAGCAATTTCCATTAAAACCAGATCTTCGCGGTTTTTATCAGACTTGATGCCACAATGCATTGCCGCTAATCGAATGCCATCGACAACCGATAATCGACCTGGTTTAGTTAATCCAACTGACATAATCTAGTTATTACAACTTGCCGTGGCATTGCTTGAATTTTTTACCCGATCCACACCAACAAGGTTCGTTACGGCCTAGTTTCTTATCTTTTCTAACATACGGATGATGCTCTGTAGCCCGATCTTCTTCGGCACTTAGTGGATTATTCGCAGAGGCGTGCTCCATCTTGATATTTTCTTCCTCAACCTGGCTGCGCTCTAGCGCATCGACTTCTTCCTGGCTTCTGATCTGAACACGTGTCAGGCTTTGAATTGCCTCGTATTTTATGCCTTCAAGTATATCGGTAAACATCTCGAAAGATTCCCGTTTATATTCCTGCACCGGATTTTTCTGCGCATAGCCGCGCAGACCAATTCCCTGTCGTAAATAATCCATCGCTGCCAGGTGTTCCTTCCAGTGTCGATCAAGAATCATCAGCATCAAATCTTTTTCATAACGGGCGATTATTTCTTCGCCCAATAAATCTACCTTGCTTTGATATTCCTGTTCGAAATGCTTAACTATTCTTTCAAGTATCCTGTGATCATCAATATCATCATCTTCGTCAAGCCATTTCTGGATGGGCAATACAACTCCGAATTCATTCGACAATGACTGCTCAAGTTCTACAATCTGCCATTGCTCATCGATCGAATTTAGCGGGACACTGCCTCTGAACAATCCTTCAATTACGTCCAGCCGCATGTTTTTAACTGCCTCGGAGATATTATCAGCACGCAGCAAGTCATCGCGTTGCTGATAAATCACTTTACGTTGATCATTCGCGACGTCATCGTATTGCAATAATTGTTTACGGATATCAAAGTTGTGCGCCTCTACCTTTCGCTGTGCATTTTCAATCGCCTTGCTAACCCATGGATGTTCGATTGCCTCACCCTCTTCCATGCCCAGTTTCTGCATCAAACCAGCCACTTTTTCAGAAGCGAAGATACGCATCAAACTATCTTCCATCGACAGATAAAAGCGAGTTGATCCTGGGTCACCCTGTCGACCCGAGCGGCCTCGTAGCTGATTATCGACACGACGAGACTCGTGTCTTTCGGTTCCAATAATATGCAGCCCACCCGCCGCGATTACCTGCTGATGAAGATCTTGCCATTCGGTTTGTATTTGCTCACGCCTGTAGAGTTCATCTTCTGCAAGCTCTTTTAAACTAACTTCAAGGTTACCTCCTAGAACAATATCGGTTCCCCGTCCCGCCATATTGGTGGCGATGGTCACAGTCCCTGGCATTCCAGCATCAGCAATAATCTTGGCTTCACGTTCGTGTTGCTTGGCATTTAAAATCTGGTGCTTAATCTTTTCCTTGTCGAGTAACCCGGACAATAACTCCGAGGCTTCAACCGAAGTGGTGCCGACCAGTACCGGTTGGCGACGATTTACACATTGATTAATGTCATCGATAATCGCGACGTGTTTTTCCCTCACTGTGAGATAAATTAAATCCCCAAAATCTTCACGAATCATAGGCATGTTGGTCGGTACAACCACTACCTCGAGTCCATAAATCTGCTGAAATTCGAATGCTTCGGTATCGGCGGTTCCCGTCATGCCCGATAATTTATTGTATAAACGAAAATAGTTTTGAAAAGTTATCGAAGCAATGGTCTGGTTTTCGTGTTGAATGCTCACCTTTTCCTTGGCTTCAATCGCCTGATGTAACCCTTCTGACCAACGCCTGCCGGGCATGGTTCGACCGGTAAACTCGTCGACAATTACGATTTGTCCGTCCTGAACTATATAATCGACATCAAGATTATAAATTGCATGCGCTCGCAGACCAGCATTTAGATGATGCACCAGAGCAATATTGGCGGCGTCATACAGGCTCTCACCTTCATTTAACAGACCAGCCTTAACCATCAGGTTTTCTGCGGTATCGTGCCCCTGTTCGGTTAAAAATGCCTGCTTCGACTTTTCGTCTACGCTGTAGTCACCGGGGCCATCCTCGGTTTCAACCCGTGTCAGCCCAGGAATAATTTGATTAATTCTCGTATAAAGCTCTGAGCTATCACTGGCCTGACCGGAAATAATCAAAGGTGTGCGGGCTTCGTCTATGAGTATTGAATCAACTTCGTCTACGATAGCGAAATTGAGCTCCCGTTGGACACGTTCATCGAGTGTGAAACTCAAATTATCGTGCATATAATCGAAGCCAAATTGATTATTGGTTCCGTAGGTGATATCTGCTTTATAGGCTTCACGTTTGCCATCGTAATCCATCGTGCTTAATACAACACCGACTCTAAGCCCGAGAAAGTTATACAGCTGCCCCATCCACTCAGCGTCACGTTCCGCCAGGTAATCATTGACGGTAACGATATGGACGCCCTTATCGCTTAGTGCATTCAAATAAGCGGCCAGGGTCGCAACCAGGGTCTTTCCCTCACCGGTTCGCATTTCAGTGATTTGATTACTATTTAAAATCATTGCACCAATTAACTGCACATCGTAGTGGCGCATTCCTAAAACACGCACTGATGCTTCTCGACAAACGGCGAAAGCTTCATCGAGCAGTTGCTCAAGCGTCTCGCCAGCCACAAAGCGTTGCTTGAATTCAACTGTTTTTTGTTTCAGTTCATCGTCGCTTAATTGTTGCAGACCGGGTTCGAGTGTATTGATCCCAACGACTCGCTGATTCAGATTTTTGATGATTCGATCATTACGGCTACCGAATATTTTTCGAGTTATTTTTGACAGCATGGAGCGTACAGCTAAGGTAGTCGTTAATTAAGTTTAGGTGGAGGCTATTATGTAAATAGCAAGATTGAAGGCCAAAATATCTATGCCTGCAATCAATTCGATGCGCGTATAAAATTCACCGGATCGATCTGACGACCATTTTTCAATACTTCAAAATGAACATGCGGGCCAGTTGAACGGCCAGTTGAACCAATTTCTGCAATCAGAAATCCTTTTTCGACAGTATCACCGACTGACACCAGTAACTTTGAACTATGTGCATATCGAGTGGTGTAACCATTGCCGTGCGCTATATCGATCACATTGCCGAAACCGTAGCGTCTGCCCGAAAAGGTAACTACACCTTTAGCGACCGCGATTACTGCACCACCCATTTTGCCAGCGAAATCGATACCTTTATGCAATTCCTTGCGTCCACTGATCGGATGGGTGCGCATTCCAAAATACGAAGACAACCATCCTTTGAGAAGCGGCCGTCCGCTCGGCTGAACATCTTTTTGCAAATTCTCCAGCAAAACAATATCCTCAAGAACGCTCAGTTGATCTTCTCGCCTATCGAGATCAATGCTTAATTGCTCTATCGCGAGGGCTAATTCTGGGGATTGCAATGCCCTCTGCGAACCCGTTTCCGGACCACCCAGCGCCGGAGTGCTATCAAAATCAAATTCGCCACTGTCGATATTAGCCATATGAATCAGCTTTTGACCAAGGGCGTCAAGGCGCATGACATGGGCCTGCAATAATCCCAAACGTGAGGACAGCGCGTCAATATCAGCGTCCGCTTCCTGTCTGATGTGTTTAAGACTCACCTGCTGTTGATGAATCTCATCTTGCCAGTCGTCAATTAACGCCTGGTTGTCGTTGGGTGGGTTAAGTGTGTAACCAAAATAGGTAGCACCGGCACCGAATCCGCCTATCAACACTAGCGAAAGCATGAAATGCAGAGGTTTGCTCATATTTAAGCTGCATAACTTGCCTCTGTTCGATGATAGAAAAAGAATATTCACGCCATAAGACCTAGATAGCTTCTACCGGTTGCGCGTATGAGATAGGCGCTGTGGAGGCGTCTTCGAATGTAACTTCTTCCCAGGCTTCTTTGTCTTCCATCAATGTCCGTAACAGGCGATTATTTAGGGCATGGCCCGATTTGTAACCCGAAAATGCACCAATTAGGCTATGACCAAGCAGGTAAAGATCCCCTATAGAATCGAGAATTTTGTGTTTTACAAATTCATTGTCGTAGCGCAGTCCATCTTCATTTAATACTCGATAGTCATCCAGCACAATAGCATTATCCTGACTGCCGCCTAATGCCAGATTGTTAGAGCGCAAATATTCGATGTCTTTCTGAAAACCGAATGTGCGTGCTCGGCTCACTTCCTTAACAAATGAAGTGGTCGAGAAATTGATATCGCAAGTCTGCATTTTATTGGTAAACAATGGGTGATCAAAGTCTATCTGGAAGCTTACCTTAAATCCATTGAAAGGCGCAAATTCCACCCACTTATCGCCTTCTTCGACGCGGACGTTTTTCTTGATGCGGATAAATTTCTTCGCTGCATTTTGCTCAACAATGCCCGCAGACTGTATTAAAAAAACGAAAGGTCCGGCGCTACCATCCATTATCGGCACTTCGTCTGCGCTCAAATCTATGAAAGCGTTATCAATGCCCAATCCCGCAATTGCGGACAACAGATGTTCGACCGTGGATATACGAACGCCATTTTCGACTAAAGTAGTTGAAAGATTAGTGTCTCCGACTTTTTCGGGACGCGCCAATATCTCTACTGGTTCGTCGAGATCGACTCGTCTGAATCTGATGCCGGAATCTATCGGTGCGGAGCGCAATGTTAGATATACTTTTTTCCCTGTATGTAACCCAACACCCATGGCGCGAATCACATTTTTCAAAGTGCGCTGTTTTATCAAAGTTTATTCCTAAAATTTATGAGTTAAACAAGATTATTGGCGTCTGTCTGGAACATTCCGCCAAAGGGCTGTAATAATGGGACAAATTCTTCAAAAAATCAATCTATAATGTGAGCGACTGGTAATAAATCACTGAATTAACAACAAGTTTAGTTCAATTTCAAAATTTTTCATCGCGATTGATTTTGGCGGATTTTATTTTTTTGCACATCCAGGACCTAAGCGTGCAATAAATCCTCGGAATCCTGATGGATTTTTCTAAAACTGCAACGACACATATCGTTTTGTTTGGCTACTATTTCACTGATGTAAAAGAAATATCGTATTTGCACTGTTCTTTAACTCAGCTTTACCGGATACAAACAGTAACCTTCCATCGACTTGAGGATTTATCTGGACCTTCGAATGCCAGGGTCACGTTATTAGACAATTCAGTATTATCTATCATGCATTCACTAGCCGTTATTAAAGTTGCTAGTAGAAACTCGTCAGATCGGGTCGTAGGAACGGGATTAATTTATCTGATAAGGTTATAGTTTCAGGAGATGCTCCCTGTAGTGCTTCAACTCATCGATAGATTCGAGGACATCATCAAGCGCCAGGTGTGCAGCCTTTTTCACAAATCCGTCCGTGGCCTCTGGTTTCCATCGATTAGCCAACTCTTTCATGGTACTGACATCCAGATTTCGGTAATGAAAAAATGCTTCCAGCTGCGGCATTAAGCGCGCCATAAAACGCCGATCCTGGCATATACTATTACCGCACATCGGCGATTTACCCTCTCCTACATAGCCTCGAAGAAAATTCAATGTCTCGATTTCGGCATCTCGCAAGCTACTTGAGCTAGCAAGAACCCTGGCGATCAAGCCTGAATCACCATGATGCTGGGTATTCCACTGATCCATTGCATTCATCACCGATACAGGTTGATGAATCGCTATCACCGGGCCCTGCGCCAATATCTCTAGATTGTTGTCGGTCACCACGGTTGCTATCTCAATGATTTGATCCTGCTGTGGTTCGAGACCGGTCATTTCAAGATCTATCCAGATCAAATTTTTATCATCAACAGCCATCGAGGCACTCCACTCCGTAAAGGTCAGGTTATTTAGGGAAGTTACTTTATCAGTTTTCCAATTGTCGCCATTTTAGTAGTGAACACAACTGGCGGTTTGATAATTGGTAATAATTCCTTTGATATAAGTTAAACTATAACAAGTTTTAATTCGATTGGTCGATTCATGCACAGTTTTACATTTTTATTTTTATTCTTTTTAAGCGCATCGGTAGTAGTACGTTTATGGCTATCGCAACGCCAGATGAATCATATCCGTGCGCATAAAAACCAGGTGCCGGATGAATTTGCCGACAAAATTAAACTCGAAGATCATCAAAAAGCGGCCTCATATTCATGTACCAAACTACGTGTCAGCCGCATATCGCTGGCCTGGGAAACTACCTGGTTACTAATCTGGACACTCGCTGGAGGTCTCAACTGGATTGATTCCTGGTGGGCGAACTATGAACTGTCACCGATGTTAAATGGCATTGCTGTGATCGCTTCTCTACTCATACTAGCTTCTGTCCTTGACCTGCCTTTTTCGCTTTATAACACCTTTGTTATCGAACAAAAATTTGGCTTTAACCAGACCACCTGGCAAACATGGATATTAGACTTGTTGAAGGGGGCGCTATTGATGTTGCTCCTCGGTCTGCCACTGATCGCAACGATTCTATGGTTAATGAATCAGGCCGGGCAGCATTGGTGGCTCTATGCCTGGCTGGTATGGACTGGCTTCTCACTATTAATGATCTGGGCCTGGCCGACTTTCATCGCACCTTTGTTTAACAAATTCAGCGCCCTCGAGGATGCCTCGTTAAAAACCCGTATCGATAATCTACTGCAACGTTGTGGATTTCACAGCCAGGGTGTGTTTGTCGTAGACGGCTCAAAAAGATCGGCACATGGCAATGCCTATTTTACCGGATTTGGTAAAAATAAAAGGATTGTGTTTTACGATACCTTGCTCGAGTCGCTCTCCGAGGATGAAGTAGAAGCCGTTCTGGCACACGAACTTGGGCATTTTAAACGCCATCACATTAAGAAATCGCTAATCTTATCGTTAGTAACAACTCTAATTGGATTTGCGTTACTGGCCTGGTTAATGCAATCACCCTGGTTTTAT
>CAXMRQ010000133.1:0-8571 GCA_964196115.1 uncultured Gammaproteobacteria bacterium | reverse complement strand
CTCGGTTCGGCTGTCGGTGTCGACGATATCGACGCGGCGACCTATGCCGGATTTCTCTGCAACGAATACGGCATGGATCCGATTTCACTCGGCGGCTCGATTGCTGCGGCAATGGAATTGTTCGACATCGGTGTAATTAGCGAAAAAGATACCGGCGGCATCAAACTCGAATTCGGCTCCGCCGAGGCTTTATGCGCGATTACTGAAATAACCGCGCGCGGCGAGGGTTTTGGCAAAGACATCGGTATGGGTTCGAAGCGATTAACAGCTAAATACGGCCACCCGGATTTATCCATGTCGGTAAAAGGTCAGGAATTCGCCGCCTACGATGGCCGTAGCATGCAGGGCATGGGTCTCGCTTACGCCACCAGTAATCGCGGTGCCTGTCATTTACGCGCCGACCCTTACGGTCACGATTTCGAGAGCACCGAAATTGCCGGTAAAGCAAGGGTGGTGAAAGATTCGCAGGACGAAGTGTCCTTCATCGATTCCAGCGGCCTTTGCTTATTTCCTGGCGGATGCGGCTGGACCCTGGATGATTACCGAGCCCTGGTAGCAGCCGCCTGCGATGGTGAATGGAGTGAGGAACGCATGCAGCAAACCGGTGAGCGCATCTGGAATATTGAACGCCAGTTCAACCTCAAAGCAGGATTAGGTAAAAAAGATGACACCCTGCCCAGACGCATACTTGAAGAACCTGCACCGTCTGGAACCGGCAAAGGACTTGTTTGCCGTCTCGACGAAATGTTGCCCGAATACTACGAGTTACGCGGCTGGGATACAGAAGGCGTTCCAACACAGAATACCTTGCACAGACTGGGATTGTAATCGAAGCTGATTTTATCTACATAGCAATGCAGGTCTCGGTCAAACTGTTTGGTGGGTTACGCCAATTTCTGCCCGCCGGCAGCAGTTTTAATAGCTGCCAGTTGACTATCTCGGTTGACTCGATGCTGGAAGAAGTGCTCGCCATGTTACCAATTCCGGCAAGCAAGGCTTACCTGGTAATTATTAATGACGAAAAGATCAACCGCGAAGATTATGCTTCGACACAAGTACAGGAAAACGATGAAATCGTGCTATTACCCCCAATTAAAGGGGGTTAGTAGCGGTCGTCGACTGATCGATATTCAGCGCTAGTTGATAGAGATAATTCTTTTTCTTACCGCTAATTCTAGTCGCTAATTGCACGGCTTTCTTAAGCGGTAATTCACTCAATAATAACTTCAGTAACTCAGTATCTGCATGCTCGTCCAGGTTGTCCTGCGAAGAGCTGGGGTTATCAATTAAAACCACAAACTCACCTTTTGACAGCGCAGGATCCAGTTTAAATAATTCAATCAATTCGACAGCTCGACCGATGAGAAAATTTTCATGTGACTTAGTCAACTCCTTCGCAATAACAATTCGATTTTCGGAGAATTCTTTGACCAGCTGTTCTAGCAGACGCTCGATACGGTGACTCGATTCAAGCAATACCAGCGTACCCTTCTGATCCCTGATTGCCTGTAATTTAGCGATACGTTCATTATTTTTCTGTGATAAAAAGCCGAAGTATGCAAATTTATCAGTCGGCATACCGGCAGCGCTCAACGCCGCAATAATACTGCTGGCGCCGGGTATAGGGCTCACCTTTAACCCGGCATCATGAACAGCATTGACTAGCGCGAAACCGGGATCCGATATCAATGGAGTACCTGCATCGGATATCAATGCGATATCCATGCCGCTCGATAATTTTTCTATTACTCCTGCAATACGGGCATGCTCATTGTGCTCATGCAACGAGATCAGTTTTTTGCTTATTCCCAAATGACCCAGCAATCGACCACTATGCCGGGTATCTTCCACCGCTATCATATCGACCCGTTTTAGCGTCTCGATAGCACGCAGGCTGATATCGTCGAGGTTCCCAATCGGGGTTGCTACAATATACAGTACGCCGCTCATGCAAAAGAGTGTACACTATTATGCAGGTTCCTCCTTAACAGTGGACCTCTTCTAAAACGAATAACGACCGCCAATCCTATGCGAGCAAATAACCTCAAATCGATATTGATTTTAACCCTGGTTTTAGGCCTTAGCGCCTGTCAAACGACAAGCCAAACGGTTACGGATATTGGAGTTTCAGCCGACCCAACCCAGCCAGAGGATGTGCTTGCTGCGCTGGCTTTGGAGGCGGAAGAAGCCTGGCTCGACGCGGCTGAGGCTTACCAGGCAGTCGCTCTAAAATATCCTCAACCGGAAAAATCGAAGTTCTTCATTAAAGCCGGACTGATGCTGCTAAAAGGCGAAAACTATCATACCGTCGAACCTTTTTTTGACACTCTGCAACCAGAAGACATTGCAGAGCAGGATCAAAGTAACAAAGCGACGATACTCGCTGGCAGTTTTCTCGGTATCGGTAAGGTTTACCAGAGCCTGCTCTCGCTGCCCAAAATCGGCGAAATAGAAGACTTCCAATACAAAGCACTGGCACTCAATATTCGCTCGAAAGGGGTTCTGATGATCGGCAAGCCAATGGACAGTGTGCGCCTGCGGATTCAAATCGATCAATATTTGGCGACGATTAAAGAAACCGAAAAAAATCATCAGCTTATCTGGGATGCGCTGAATCGAATTAGCGAATCAAGCATAATAAAAGCCCTGTCCGAAAAGCAAACTGTCGAGCTGCGTGGCTGGCTCGAATTGAACCTGATCGCTCGTCGTTCCAACATGTTGCCGGCCAAAATTGAACCCTGGCTCAGCCAGTGGTATCAACTCTACGACCAGCATTCGGCTGGACCCTATTTTGCGGTCAACCTGCTGGAAGAAAGCAGGCGCATCTACATCAATCCGTCCCGCATAGCATTAATGCTACCTTTTAGTGGTCGACTGGGGAATGTCAGCGAAGCAATTCAAAACGGATTTTTATACGCCTACTACCAGAATCAGGATTTGAATGCAGAGCTTGAGATTATTGATGCCAGTGCCGACCCGGGTGAGTTCCGCCTGCAATACCAGCAGGCAATCCTCGATGGAGCGGATTTTGTCGTTGGTCCCATCAGTAAAGATCTGGTCGACATGCTACAAAATCAGGAAGGCCTCGAAGTTCCTACTCTTACCCTGAACTACGGTAAAAAAACATCTGAAGCCACGTTAAATTTGTATCAATTTGGCCTGAACCCTGAAGACGAGGCGGAGCAAATCGCCGATATTGCATTATTAGAAGGTAGAAATCATGCCATTACGTTGGTACCGAATACTGACTGGGGCGCGCGTTTGGAAAAGGCATTTAGTCAGCGATTCGAGAGTCTGGGTGGTCGTGTCGTAGGCGCCGAGAGATACCCGTCGAAAAAGAATGATTACTCAGTCTCAATTAAAAAACTATTGAATTTAGAGTCGAGCAATCAACGACGCTCCATTCTTCAGCAAGTGATAGGCGAGAAAGTTAGTTTTGATCCAAGGCGTCGCCAGGATGTTGACATGGTATTTATTGCTGCCAATTCGCGCCAGGCGCGTTTAATCAAACCGCAGTTGAAATTCCACCGCGCACAGACCCTGCCGGTATACGCGACCTCACATATTTCATCGACAAATGGCAATTCTGAAGATGATCGCGACTTAAATGGCATCCAGTTTCTGGATATACCCTGGCTTCTGGATAATGCTAAAAACCGTGATTTTAACAATATATCGCAATTATGGCCCGACGGCACTAAACGCTTTGCACGCCTGTATGCACTCGGTATTGACGCCTTTCGACTGATACCAGCTCTACGTCGATTGATGATCAACCCCGGAGAATCAGAATTACGCAATACGGGTCAGCTAACCGTCGATAATGAAGGTCGGGTAAGACGTTCTTTATTGTTAGCGACTTACGAAAAAGGCTTGCCCATGTTGCTCGAGCAACCGGTAAAGAACGATGACTTAAGTATCGAAGCACAGTAAAATTCTCGATAATGAACTCGAATAAATGCAAGGGACTGCATTACGAAAACCGGGCGAAGGAATTTTTATTACAGCAGGGACTAAGCTTGCTGGAGCAAAACTATCATTGCCGATTTGGTGAGATAGACTTGATTATGCTACATCAGGAAATAGTGTGTTTTATCGAAGTTAAATATCGAAACAGCATGGAATTTGGCGGCGCTGCGTTCGCCATATCGACGCAAAAACAGAAAAAAATCGTCAAAACCGCGCTAGTTTTTATTTCTCAAAACAGAAGATATAACCAACATTCGATGCGTTTCGACGCTCTGTTAATGCAGCAACAGCGGAACACTCAAAGCCCGGACATCGAATGGATCCAGAACGCTTTTTACGCAGAGTAAAATCATGAGCAATATTGACAAGTATATTCAAGCTGCCTTCCAGGCTAGCATTGAAACCAAGCAGACTTCGGAAAACCTACTGGGAGGGTCAATCGAACTGGCATCAACAATGCTCAACCAGGCGCTGCTCGGCGGGCATAAAATACTGGTATGTGGTAACGGTGGGTCAGCAAGCGATGCGCAACATTTCTCCTCTGAGCTTCTCAACCGCTATGATCGTGATCGCCCGGGATTGCCGGCAATAGCCCTGACAACCGACAGCTCGACGCTGACTTCAATCGCCAACGACTATGATTACCGCCAGATATATTCCAAGCAGGTCACAGCACTGGGCCAACCTGGCGACGTATTGCTGGCAATTAGCACCAGCGGGCAGTCACCCAATATCATCGAGGCAATTCAGGCAGCCAATGAAAATGAAATGCCGGTAATAGCGCTCTCGGGTAAAGACGGCGGGGCTATGAGTCAGGTGCTGGACGAGAATTCGGTCGAAATTCGCGTACCTTCCAATGTCACCGCCAGAATTCAGGAAGTACATATCCTGATTATTCATATATTGTGCGAATTGCTGGATTTGCAGTTACTCGGGCCAGCTGACTAGATTTTGGTGCTTCAGGTTTATTTAATAACTTTCAGCCCTGGGCGATTTGGTTTTTTGGGTTTATCAGTACCGTCGGCGACACCGTCCGTTTCCACCGCTTTTTCAGATTCCGGATTAAACATCATGCCTTCACCATTTTCGCGCGCATAAATGGCCAGTATCGCGGCAATCGGGCAATAGATATCTTGCGCCTTGCCATTGAAGCGAGCCGAGAAAGAGACATAGTCGTTGGTCATTTCGAGGTTGTTGATCGCTGACGGTGCGAGATTCAGCACTACCTTTCCATCGCTAGCAATCCCTCGGGGTATCATGACATCAGGCTGACTGGTGTCAGCCAACATATAAGGTGTTGCCTGATTATCCAGCAACCACTCGTATAGTGCGCGAATGAGATATGGTTTGCTGGATGTCATTTATAGTACTGGGCGGCCTATAGCCGTTTAAGCTACCATATCCCGCTCTTGCTCGGAAAGACTGGCCTGGAACGACGGGCGTGAAAAAACCCTTTTCATATAGGCGGTAACCGGCTTCGCGGAAGACGGCAACTCAATATCATAATAAGGTAGACGCCACAAAATCGGTGCGATGCTGCAATCCAGCAGACTAAATTCAGTGGACAGAAAATAAGGCATGGCGCTAAACACTTCTGCCGAATTAATCAGGCTTTCGGTGAGTGCTTTTTTCGCCTGCGTTTTCTTTTTCTCAGTGCCGAATTCGATGTCACCAAGCAAGCTGAACCAGTCACTCTCGATGCGAAAAAGTGCGAGTCGACTCTTGGCTCTCGACACAGGATCTACCGGCATCAACGGAGGATGCGGAAAGCGTTCATCGAGATACTCGATTAATACCCTGGCGTTATAGAGCACAAGATCGCGATCGACCATCGTCGGAACCGTCGCGTACGGATTCAGATCGATTAGATCTTCGGGCAGATTATCGACGTCGACATCGTGGATTTCGACTGCAATATCCTTTTCGGCGAGTACGATGCGCGCTCGATGACATTCTGGATCGACTGGCGATGAAAAACAACTCATCACTGAACGGCGGTTAGCCACTACTGACATAATAGTTTCCTTTGGTTAGTGTATGTCTTTCCAATACTCTTTCTTAAGGAAATAAGTCAGAATAAATAATAACAGGAGAAAAATAATGACCCCGGTACCTACATTCTTGCGGGTCTGCTTATATGGCTCGGCCACATAATCGAGGAATGCAACCAGATCATGCACAGTCTGATCGTATTCAGATTTTGACTGAGTCCCCGGTTTAATCAACTCAAAGCCGACGATGACTTCATGTTCGCCACCCTGGCCATCGGCTTTCATAACAGTTTTAGGCTTTTGATAGCCCTGCATTTCGATCAATACATGCGGCATAGCAACCTTGTCGAATACGCTGTTATTCACACCCAGTGGACGTGACTCATCAACGTAAAAGCCGCGCAAATAATTGTACAGCCAGTTAACACCTCGCGAGCGTGCAATCAGAGACAGATCCGGAGGTACTACACCAAATGCCCGTTCGGCGTAGGCGGGCGTCATAGTGATCTTCATCAACTCGCCGACCTTGGTCTTATCACCGTTAATATCGGTGGTAAATACCAGGTTTTCCAGCACCTGCTCGTCCGGGATGCCGAGGTCCTGTCCGACCCGGTTAAAGCGTGAATAACTCGCCGCATGACAGCTCATGCAATAGTTCACAAAGGTTCGTGCGCCCCGTTGCATCGACGCCTTGTCATCCCAGTCGATCTCGATTTCATCGTTAGGATAGGTTGCGGTTTCGGCGCCCCAACCTAGCACTGGCAGCAATAAGCCTGCGACAATAATTAAGACCTTCTTCATTATTGAACCCTCTCTGGAACCGGTTTTGTTTTTTCGTTCTTACTAATCCACCAGAGACCCAGGAAGAACCCGAAATATCCGACGCTATATACCCGTGCAAGAATTGTTCTGCTATCGCTAAGCGGTAAAGCACCGAGGTAACCGAGACCGATAAAACTGACTACAAACATGACTAACAGCCATTTGAAGGCACTTGAACGATAACGGATTGAGTGTACTTTACCGCGGTCTATCCACGGCAGGAGAAATAGCAGGAAAATAGCCGCGAACATAAAGATAACGCCTATTAACTTATCCGGTACGGCCCGCAAGATGGCGTAATAAGGCGTGAAATACCACACCGGTGCAATGTGTTCCGGGGTCTGGAATTGATTGGCCGGTATAAAATTCGCATGCTCGAGAAAATACCCTCCCATTTCCGGCATGAAGAACACCACCACGCTAAACAAGATCAGAAATCCGACCACGCCGACAATATCCTTCACCGAATAATATGGGTGAAACGGAATTCCATCGAGCGGAATACCATTTTCATCTTTATGCTTCTTGATTTCAACGCCATCTGGATTATTCGATCCGACTTCATGCAAGGCAAGGATATGCATGACCACCAGCAGCAGCAACACCAGAGGCACCGCAACCACGTGTAGTGCGAAAAAACGATTCAAAGTAGCGTCGGAAATGACAAAATCACCGCGAATCCATAATGTCAGGTCATCTCCGACAACAGGAATCGCACCGAACAATGAGATGATAACCTGTGCACCCCAGTAAGACATCTGTCCCCACGGCAGCAGGTATCCCATGAAGGCTTCGGCCATCAGCGCGAGATAGATAAACATGCCAAATAACCAGATCAATTCTCGAGGTTTTTGGTACGAACCGTACATAACTCCGCGAAACATGTGCAAATACACGACGATGAAAAATGCGGAAGAACCAGTCGAGTGCAGGTAGCGGATTAACCAGCCCCAGTCGACATCACGCATGATGTATTCGACTGATTCAAACGCCATCTCGCCATCGGGCTTGTAGTGCATGGTTAAAAAGATTCCGGTTATGATTTGCATCACCAGCACCAGCAACGCCAGTGAACCAAAGAAATACCAGAAGTTAAAATTTTTCGGCGCGTAATATTTGGATAAATGCTCTTCCCACATTTTTGTCAATGGAAAGCGATCATCGATCCAGCCGATTAAACCACCTGTCGAAGATTTATCGTTCATCATGCTACTCCATCTTCGCCAATTAAGATCAGGCCATCGGTTATGAAATAATGTGGTGGAACAGTTAGATTCGTTGGCGCTGGTACACCCGTATAAACGCGGCCGGCGAAATCGAACTTGGACCCATGGCAAGGGCAGAAAAAACCACCCTGGAAATCAGCAGTAATCTCGGGTTGATAACTGGGTGAACAGCCCAGATGCGTGCAAATGCCTTCGATAATCAGATATTCAGGTTTTATAGATCGGTGTTCATTTCTGGCATAATCAGGTTGAATACTATCATCGGAATCTGGATCGCGTAAGTTACCCGCTACTTTAGGCAGGGTTGCGAGCGCTTGCTGGTCTCTACGGACTACCCAGACTGGCTTTCCACGCGATTTAATTATAATTTGCTGGCCAGGTTCGAGTTTGCTGATATCCGCCTCGACCGGGGCACCGGCTGCTTTCGCGCGCGCGCTGGGGTTCCAGGATTTAACAAAAGGAATCGCTACCGCTACCGTACCGACAGCTCCGACTACAACCGTTGCCGCGGTTAGGAAACGCCGACGATTATTATCTACCCCATCAGAAGACATTAGAATCTA